>JAEUUQ010000384.1 GCA_016787505.1 Saprospiraceae bacterium
GGCGGGGGCAACTTCTGAATCTGCACATGCAATGGATGAAGACCGGTTGGAGAAGGTGTTGACTACGGTAAGGAAACTTATGGGATTGGGGAAGCCTTCCGCACCATCGTCAATATTGTAGCAATAGCCACCGTCTCCCCCGTTTCGTCGTACACATCCACCAGCCACTTGACGATGCCTTTGGGCACGTCGTTTTCGTCGCGTTTTTCCTGGGCTATTTTTTCTTTTACGGTAAGTCGCACGCCGATCGTCATACCGGGATAAACGGGTTTGGTGAAGCGGCATTCTTCCAGTCCGTAGTTGAGCATCACAGGGCCTTTGCGGGGCTCCACAAACATGCCTGCGGCTTTCGATAGCACCCAGTAGCCGTGGGCTACGCGGCGCTCAAAGGGCGTGCCTTCGAGCGAGGTGGCGTCGACGTGGGCATAGAAGTTGTCGCCGCTCACGTTGGCAAAATTGGCGATGTCGGCTTCGGTGACGGTATGCTTGTGTGTCCACAGCGTTTCGCCGATTTCGAGGTCTTCGAAGTGCTTTCGGAAAGGGTGGACGTCTTTTTCAATCTGTTTGCCGCCGTATTGGTATACGCCGGTGATGGCGCCGATATCGGTGGGGTGGCCCTGGATGGCGGTGCGCTGCAGGTAGTGCTTAACGCCGCGAATACCTCCCATCTCTTCGCCTCCGCCCGCGCGACCCGGACCGCCGTGTACCAACAGGGGCATGGGCGAGCCGTGGCCGGTGCTTTCGCGCCCGCTGTCGCGGTTGAGTACGAGTATGCGGCCGTGGTAGGCCGCTGCCCCCATCACGTACTCGCGGCTGATGCGATGGTCATAGGTGCAAATGGTGCTCACCAGCGAACCCTTGCCCATGTTGGCGAGGGCGATGGCGCCCTCGAGGTCGCGGTATGGCATGATCGTACTGATGGGGCCGAAGGCTTCTATTTGGTGCGTATCCTGGTTATGGAAAGGATCGTCGTTGCGCAGCAGTACGGGCGGAAAAAAGGCGCCTTTGTTTTTTTGAGCGCCCACTACCTCGTATTGTTCGATATCGCCGTACACGACCTGTGAGCTGCGGGTAAGCTCTTCGAGGCGACGGCGTACTTCTTCCTGCTGGCCTTTACTCACCAGCGCGCCCATGCGCACGCCTTCGGCCTGCGGGTCGCCCAGGGTGGTTTTGGCCAGTTCTTTGCTGAGGGCTATCTGGACGTCTTCAACCAGGTTTTCGGGCACAAAAATGCGGCGAATGGCGGTGCATTTTTGCCCCGTTTTGGCGGTCACCTCGCGGCGTACTTCCTTGATAAACAGGTCGAATTCAGGGGTGCCGGGCAGGGCGTCTTCGCCGAGGATGGCGGCGTTGAGGCTGTCGGCCTCCATGTTGAAGGGCACCGCGTTTTCGATGATCTGCGGAAGGGCTTTGAGCATACGCCCCGTGGATGCAGAGCCGGTAAAGGTGACCACATCCTGCGAAGTCACCGGATCGAGAATGCCGATACCCGCCCCGTTGATAAGCTGTAGGGCGCCCTCGGGAATGATACCGGAAGCGATGATGTCGCGCACCATAGCTTCGGCGAGGTAGGAGGTGATTTCGGAAGGTTTTACCACTGCCGGCACGCCCGCAAAAAGATTCACCGACAACTTTTCGAGCATACCCCAAATTGGGAAGTTGAAGGCATTGATGTGGATAGCTACGCCATGTTTGGGCACCATGATGTGGTGGCCGATAAATGTGCCTTCTTTGGAGAGTTTAGCAGTCTCGCCATCTACACAAAAAGGGCTGTCGGGAAATTTGCGGCGCAGGCTGGCGTAGGCAAACAAGGTGCCGATGCCGCCGTCGATATCTATCCAGCTATCGGCTTTGGTGGCGCCGGTCCAATAACTGATTTTGTAGTATTTGTCTTTGATCTCGTTGAGGTGCAACGCCAGCGCTTTGAGCATGCGCCCGCGCTCCTGGAAGGTCATTTTGCGCAAAGCCGGCCCCCCCACGCGGCGACCGTAATCCAATACTGCCGCATAGTCGATGCCATCGCTGCCGCAAGTGCCTATCCGCTCGCCGGTAATGGCGTTGTATTGGGGGATTCCTTCGCCCTCGTGGGGCGTCCATCGGCCGGTGATATAGTTGTGTAGGTTCATGTACTTCGGGTTTATGGGTTGTGGGTTATGAGTTATGGGTTATGGGTTATGGAGGCAAATATATAAACTTATGAACCCACAACCCATAACCCATAACCCAGAAGTGCTTATTTCCCCAGCCACAGCGCTCCAATGCCTGCTTCCCACAATTTATTATTCAGGGTCGGGACGGCAGTATTCAACATGGCCTCTCCTTCCTGTTTTAATTTTTTCCAGGTTACATCCAGTTCGGCAATTCTATCCCGGGTGGGTTGGTTGACGAGGGGTATGCCGCTTTCTGCGTGGTTTACGGCGAACAAATAATTCGCCGTAAACTTATTGGGGAAATTTTCCACGTCGTCATAGGCTTTGGATTTGCGCTGCACCATCTCTTCGTCCCAGGTTTTCATTTTTTTGACCAATTCCTGGGCTTCTTTTTTCAAGGCCTGGTGCTTGTCGCCTTCAATACCGGCGATAATGGCACTTAATTGCGTTTGCAATTTCATCAAATCGTTAACCATTTGATGCATGGTATTTACTTCCTTTTCAGCAGCCGTCATAAATTGGTGGTAAGCGGCATACTCATCGGCACTGATACCGTAAAGCGGGTTGGGGCGTATATTGAAATTGGTTTTGAGTTGTTTATCACCGATGGAGAGCTGCAGCCCATATTCACCGGGAATCGTTTTATGGCCTTCGTATCTGACTTCAATGTACACAAAAGGAATACCGGTTATTGTAGGATACCGCATGTCCCAGACAAAGCGGTTGAGCCCTTTCTTTTTTGAAAGGGTCGGCTCTGCCGGAGGGGCGCCTTCGTATGATTGGTAGGTTTTATCAGCTTTTGAACTCAGGCGTCTTACCAGATTGCCGTTTTTATCTGTGATTGTCAGCGTAAGATCTGTAGAATCTCCAAGCGCTTCCGGTAAATAATAATAGATCACTACACCCCCGGCAGGGTTTACGCCGCGCAGCGGATTTGTCCCATCAAAATTTGCACTATTGCCGTTTAATTCACTGCCGTGATTGGATATCCATGTTTCTTCGGGGGTATAGAGTTTCGGCTGGTCTTTGACAGCTTGATACTGTCGGAGGAGGCCCATATCATCCAATATCCAAAAGGCTCTTCCCGAGGTGGCCACGATCAAATCGTCGTGTTTGATCATTAAGTCCTGGATCGGCGTCACGGGAAGATTCAAATTGAATTTCTCCCAATTTTTTCCACCATTCCACGAGAGGTAAAGCCCCGTTTCCGTGCCGGCAAAAAGGAGGTCTTTGCGTACATTGTCTTCCCTGACTACCCGGGTATAAGCGCCATAGGGAATATTGCCGGTGATGTCTGTCCACGTTTTTCCATAATCCGTGGTTTTCATCAGTTTGGGCGTATGGTCGTTAAATTTGTACCGCGTGGTGGCAATATAGGCAGTGCCGGGAGCATGGGGCGAGACCTCGATGGCATTGACCAGGCATTCCTGCAGCGTCTTCGGCGTCACATTTGTCCAGGAGGCTCCGCCGTCTCTGGTCAGGTGTACGTATCCGTCATCCGAGCCCACCCAAATGACGCCTTTTTCGTGGGGAGATTCCATGATATAGCTGATAGTGCCGTAATTCTCTGCGCCTACAGCTTCGTTGGTGTAGGGGCCGCCGCCTTTGCCTTGTTTTTCTTTTTCATTTCGCGTCAGATCGGGGGATGCTTCTTCCCAGGTTTTGCCCATATCTCTGGTGCGCAATAGAACTTGAGCGCCGTGGTAATAGGTGTTGGGTTCGTGCTGCGACCAGATGATGGGAGCGTTCCAATTGAACCGGTATTTCATATCGCTGGCATCCCTGCCCAGGTATTCTATTGGTGCGGCCATGATGTTAGTAGCCGCCTGGGCCATATTGTCCAATACTTCGATGGTTCCCTGGTAGCTGCCACCCAATACATAACGGGGGTTGTCGGGGTCGAAAGCCAGGAAGGCGCTTTCTCCGCCTGCAGAGTAAGCCCAGCTTCTGGTACTGATACCGTAGGATCCCATCTCCATAGAAGCAATTGAAATCGAAGTATTGTCTTGTTGGCCGGCATAAATTCGGTACGGGAATCCGTTGTCCACATTGATACGGTAAAATTGCCCGGTGGGCATATTGCCCTGAGTAGACCAGGATGCCCCGTGGTTGAAGCTGATGGCTGCGCCGCCGTCGTTCGAGATGCACAAGTTTTTGGAGTTGTTGGGATTGATCCAGAGGTCGTGGAAATCGCCGTGGGTTCCGCCGAGGGTTTCCCAGGTTTTTCCACCGTCTATCGACCGCAAGGCGGGGGCGCTGAGCACGTATACGGTATTTTCGTCTTTTGGGTCGGCGAATACTTCGATGTAATACCAGGCGCGCTGCACCAACTGGTGGTCGGCGCTTATCCTGCTCCATGATTTTCCGGCATCGGCAGACACAAACAGGCCGCCCTTTTCCTGATCAGAATCGCTTTCAATTAAAGCATAGACTTTCTCGGAATTGGATGGGCATACGGCAATGGCCATCTTGCCTTTTTCTTTGGGCAACCCTTCTGTCATTTCTTTCCAGGTGGCGCCACCGTCCATCGACTTATAGAGGCCGCTGCCCGGACCGCCGCTGATCACCTTCCAGGGCAAGCGTTGGTGTTCCCACATGGCCGCATAGAGTATATTGGGGTCTGTAGCGTCCATTGACAATTCTGAACAGCCGGTGCGGTCGTTGACGTACAGCATCTTTTTCCAAGTGGCGCCGCCATCGGTCGATTTGAAAATGCCCCTGTCCGGGTTATTTCCATTGAGTTGCCCTTGTGCCGCCACGTATACGACATCCGGATTTTTCGGATGGATAATTATTCTGGAAATCTGTTGCGTTTCTTTTAGTCCGATATGCTTCCAGGTCTTACCTGCATCGGTCGATTTATATACCCCGTCTCCATAAGAGGTCATCACGCCGCGTGGGGCGTGTTCGCCCATGCCCACGTACACCACATTCGGGTCACTGGCCGAAACAGCTACCGCGCCTACCGAGCCGGTACCGAAAAAGCCGTCCGAAATATTTTTCCAGTGCTGACCGGCGTCATCCGTTTTCCATACGCCCCCACCTGTCGTGCCCATGTAATAAGTGAGTGGGTCGCCAATGACGCCCGTGGCACACACGGATCTTCCGCCCCGGAAAGGGCCGATATTTCTATATTTAAGCGGTTTGAAGTAATCGGAAAGTTCGATTCCCTGTCCGAAAACAGCGATCAGGCTGCCCAGGGTAATAAGGGTTGTAAGAAGCAGTCGTTGCATTTGTCGTGTTTTTGGGGAAAAGATAGGGAATATCCTGGAAAGTTGTTCTCTGTTGTGGGTTATGGGTTGTGGGTTATGGGTTGATTATGGTTAAATTTAACTCACAACCCACAACTCACAACTCACAACAGGAGGTTCATTTTTTATTCAAAACAAATTTCCCTGCCAAATAACCCATAGGCAGATACGCGGCTACCAGGTCAAGTACATTAAACCAGACGGGAGAGGGAAGCATAAACACATTGGCGATGCCTCCCAGTAAGAAAAAGCCGGCAACGCCCAGTGCGAAATACATTTGGTGGCTTGCCGCGATTTTGGCCGCCACAAATGCGCCGACAAGTGAGCCGAGGGCATGGGCTAAAAACGGCATGATAAAATGCTTGGGCTCGAATAAATGCATGGACGCTTTTAGTCCTTCCGCAGTAGTGATATCAGCACCTTCAGGGGGCGGGATAATGGAACCGCTAACCATTATAATGCCCATGTTTACGATGCTTCCAACGATTACGCCGGCAATCACGGCCAGGATGTTTTTTACAATTGGGTTCATATCTGAGTGTTTTATTTATCATCAAATATAAAACAATTTATTTTATTTGTTTAAAAAAGTATGAAAATTTTATCGGCTGCCCGGCCCCATATACACTAACACCGGCAAATGATCAGAAACACACAAGCCGTTTTGCCTTTTATCGTTGATATGCCGGTAGCTGAGTACCTCCATATTTTTAGTAAAAATATAGTCGATTCTATTTTGAGGGATTAATTGGGCGTCAAAACTGTTAAAAGTGCCGGAGGGGCCGTAAAGCGGTTTCTTTGAAATATCAAGTCCGTCGTGTAATTCTTTTTTAAAAATTTGAATTGGATCTTGCTGGGGCGTACAATTAAAATCGCCCATCAGGATTATTTTTTTATTCAACAATCCGAGCGTTTTTATTTTTTCTACAATTAAGGTCGCCGACATTTTTCGCGCCATTTCTCCTATATGGTCGAAGTGGGCGTTAAATATGTATAGCGTATCATTCGACATTTTATTTTTAAAAATGCCGTACGTGCATACTCTCGGCAATGCGGCGTCCCACCCCACAGAGCCGGTATCCTGGCTGGGCGACAGCCAAAATGTGGTGGTTTCAAGTAAATCAAATTTGGCCGAATTATAAAATATGGCCGAATATTCGCCTTTTTGCTTTCCGTCATCTCTTGCGCCGCCGACAAATTTAAAGTTCGGAATTTTTTCTGCGATATACGCTAATTGGCTATGCAACCCTTCCTGTGTGCCGCAAAAATCGGGGGCGTAATAATCGAGCAACTGCACAACTTCGTCTTTTCTTTCCGACCACGCATTTTCGTTGTCTCTCGGATTGTCAAATCGAAGATTATATGTCATTATTTTGGTTTGGCTATTTACTTTCATGCACGCAAGCAGCAGTAGTAATAGTGGGAGTAGAAAGTATGGTGTTTTATTTTTCATTGTTTTGTTTTATAACCAATAGCAAGCCTTGTTTTATAAAGTCCTATTCGCCTACTTTCTGGCAGCTAAAGCAGCCAGTACGATCGCTCCCTCACTCCCTCACTCTCCTCCATGTCGCATACAAGGCCTCCTGGGGCGGCAGGTCGGCGGGGATTTCGCGGAGAGGCTCGCAGGGGCGCCAGTGGTCGTGCATCTCCTGGGGCAGGGCCTGGTAAAGCTGTGTCCCTTTTGTTTTCCAGGCGATCATCTCGTCGGTCACCGTTTTGATAATGCGGCCGGGATTGCCCACCACCATGCTGCGCGCGGGGATCTTCTCGCCGGCTTTGATAAAACACAGGGCGCCCACGATGCACTCGTCGCCGAGGTCGACTTCGTCCATGATCACGCTGTTCATGCCGATCAGGCAATTGCGGCCTATCGTGGCGCCGTGGATGGTGGCGCCG
>JAEUUQ010000594.1 GCA_016787505.1 Saprospiraceae bacterium
GCTGGTACAGGTATGGCGTGCGCTGCCCGATTTCAGGGGGGAATCGCAGGCCTCTACCTGGCTGTACCGCATTGCGCTCAACACGGCTTTGTCGTACCAGCAAAAGCAACGCAGGCAGCAGACGGTGTTGCGGGGCGACGAACATTTTCCGGCAGTGATTGACGACGGCATCGGCGCCGCGCAAGCCCGGCAACAGCGCATCGACCTGCTCTATCGCTGCATCAGCAGGCTCGAAAAAGACGAAAGAGCAATCATACTGCTCTACCTCGATGAAAAAAGTTACGAAGACATGGCGACAATACTTGGTATTTCCGTCAACCTGGTGGGCGTGAAAATTCACCGCATCAAGAAAAAATTGCAGCAGTTGCTGCTCGAAAACGAAGAATGGGTGAACGTCTGGCAGGAAGAATAAAAGCGAGCTATGGAAGAATTGGATCTTCGATCGATATGGAAAGACAATGAAGCGGCTGCCGGATCGTACTACCGGCAGTTGAGCGACGAAGTGATGGCCCTGGCCCGCCGTCGTTCGCGCAGCGTGCTCGACAAAGTGAAGCGCATCATTTTGATCGAATTTGTCGCAGGGCTTGTAATTACCGTTGCGGCGGCGATAGGCGCCTGGAACTACACCTCTCAGCCGGTCTTTTTCCTATTGGTTATCGCGGTGGCGCTGGTGGCAGGCTGCTACCCGTATTACTGGCTGTGGCGGCGCATGCGGCACATCCACGAAAAACCGGTATTGGAGGCCCTCGACGAACAGATTGTGGTTTTGCAATCGTATATTAGCCACGTGTTATGGCTGGTGGGCGCTTTGCTCCCGCTGGGCTACATCTCCGGATTTTTCATCGGCGCGGTCGAAGGCGGCGCACCCTGGCCCGGCGTATTGTTGTCGTGGAAAATGTGGGCCATCGCGGCGCCACTCGGAGTAGGGATTTGTTGGTTGATCGTTTTTTTTACAAAAAAATACATGAATGCCACCATAGGACGACAGATAACAGAACTTGGGCGGATTAAATTGGAATTGGAACACGAAGTGCAATAATGGTTGGTAGAATATTCCGCTGTATTTTTTTAAATAAATTAACAAACACATTTATTTTACAAACAGTTATACCGGTCATGGCAGGTATAACTGCTTGCAACTTATATTCTTTCATCACTATGACAACATACTATGCTAAACCCTTACTTTCGTCTTACAGTTGCTGCACTTGGCCTTAGTGTAAGCATGAATGCCCAAATCACTGTTACCAATGCCTCTTTTCCGATGGTGGGCGACACCTACAATTACAACATCGATGTAAACCCTGTCATTTCCGGGTTTTTCACCCCTCCGGGCTTCAATCAAACCTGGGATTTCAGCAATTTGCAGACCGACCTGACCAGCGCAACAATTTTCAATGCCCCCAACACCGGGGCGCATTCCGCCAGCTTCCCAGGCGCCGATCTGCTCGTTAATGCAAATGGAAGAGAAATGTATTACGATGTCAATAATAGTCTCAATGGCGGTTCGGTGAAATTGATGGGATATTTCGGAAGCGATCCGATAAATATCGGCATCAACTTATTCGTTCCTTATGCCCCACCGCTAGGGGTGCGACGCAGCCCTGTGGAAATTTTTGGCATCAACGCGGAGTCAAGCGGCGTTTTAGTGCCTTTTGATGACGTCTTAATGCCGGCTAACCTGCGTCAGCTGCTTCCTGTTATGGCCGATTCGTTTCGAATCCGGGTTGCTATCAATCGCCTCGATGCCGTAGATGCATGGGGAACCTTGTCAGTTCCGGGAGGATGTTATCAGGTGTTGCGTGAAAAGCGCACGACATATGAGGAGAAGAGGTTGGACGCCAAGGTCCCTCCTTTGGGCTGGCTGGATATCACCGATGTAGCCATACAGACCTTAGGATTGACCGAATTGGGGGTTGACACGATAGTTGAACATCATTATATTAGCAATGCCAGTAAGCAGGAAATCGCCATATTGCGACTTAATAATGCACAGTCTGCTGTTGAAAGGGCCTGGTTTAAGGCCGGGGGCAATGTCCAATTGGCAATCACCAATATTACAACCACCCCTGAAGGCTGCCCCAATGCCAACAACGGCAGCATTACCGTAACCGCAACAGGTCCGGGCACATTGACTTATGCTATTTCCGGGCCTTCAAATCAGAGCAACGGCACGGGAGTATTTACCAATCTCCCCGATGGCAGTTATACGGTCACGGTTACGAGCAATAGCAGTCCCTGCCCGGCATCTGCTATGGTTTTCGTTGCGGCCGGGGTAGACGGGGCGCCGCCAACAGTTACCTGCACCAACACCACGCTGGTTTTCAACGGCCAGCAGAGCATAAGCCTCAATGCAGCTGAATTGGTGACGGCTACCGACAACTGCGGCGTGCAGAGTATCACCCTCTCGCCGGCTACGATTCTTGCCACGCAAGTGGGGCAACCTGTATTTGTGACGGCTACGGTTTTGGATGTAAACGGCAACTCAGCTACCTGCGTATCCACTGTCACGGTATCGGGTCTGCCCGCAGGCTGGAGCGAGCCGCCACCGACGGGCTGTACTAACTGTACCAGCGATTTCAGCTACTCCCCGGGTACCAGTACCTGGACGGGCAGCGCTACAGGCGCCGTGTATAGCTCGCCTTATAACGCTGACGCGGCAGCGTTTGCCGCTCGTACGCTGTGCGGCAGCGGTAGCATCACTGCGCGGGTCACTGGCATTGACGGTTCCGGCTGGGCCGGCGTAGTGATGCGCGAAAGCAACGCGGCCGGCGCCAAAAAAGCACAGTTGATGACTAACCTGAGCCAGTTCAACCGTCGCGAATTCCGCACAACCACCAACGGACAGGCCTTTCCGCAGCAATTTCCAAGCAGCCAGCGCTATTGGCTGCGCATCGTACGGGAGGGCAATCAGTTCAACCTATTCGTCTCACCTAATGGAGCTGCCTGGTATTGGGTAGGCGGCCAGGCCATTGAGATGGGCAATTGCATCCAGATGGGTTTGGTAGCCACCAACGCCACATCCACAGAACCTGTGACCGCCACCTACTCCAATGTGACCTTTACAGGCGCTAATGCTATGCTGGTTTCGTCGGGAGGCGGCCCGGTTACACACTCAGACTTCAGCTCGCAGTACGAAGCTGATTTCAGCGTATTTCCCAACCCGTCGAGCGGCGAATTGAATGTGGATTTGACACAGTACATCGGCAGGGATGCTCGTATAGAAGTGTATAGCCTCGAGGGCAGGTTGATATTATCCAACGAAGTAGACGAAGTGCAAACTGCTGTCGAGAAGTTGAATCTGGCTGGTTTCCGCAGCGGGATGTACTTAATAAAAGTGAAATCCAATGGTCTGCCGGATGTGACGCGACGGGTAGTGCTGGCGCGGTAGCGGCGGGCGTATAGACAATGATGTTTAAAAAAAATAGTAGAGCCGCGATTAATTGCGGCTCTACTGTTATAGGGCCGTGTCCCTCTGCAAAGAAGAGTGCTTTGCCTTTTAATAAGCGAGGAATTAATTTTTTACAAATTTCCCCGTCCTCACCCCCGCTTCTGAACGCAATCGCAGGAGGTAGATGCCGGCAGGTAAGTGGCCGGTGCGCACGGCCCATATCTGGCCTTCCATCGCAGGAGTAAGGCGGGAAATTGTTTTACCCGACAGGTCGTACAATTCTACAATGGTATTGGAGCTATCGGATAAGCCCTCCGCCTCCATCCAGATCATATCGCCTGTGGGGTTGGGAAAGATTTTCAGGGGTTGCGCACGGGATTGCTCATTTGTTTGGGTACTTATATTGAGATTGTCGTAGCGGGTAATGGCATTTTCTGCTGCTGCGCGAAGCGCTTCGAGGCTGTCGGCGACCAATATGGCAAAGGCTACTTTAATGGTATTGCCTGGGGCCAACTGGTTTGACCCACTGCTAACCACTATGTACATATCGTCGCCGTCGGCATCGCCAAAACCTCCGGCGGGGCGGCTCTGGGAAAGCGTAGTATACTTTTCAGAAGAAGAGAAATTTCCTGAAATATCTACACTGCCGAAATCGGGCGTGGATTCAATGTAATATACGTTGGCGGGTGATTGGCTCAATAGCTGCAGTCCGAAGAAAGGGGCTCCATCTTCGATGCTATACACATAGCCGAGATTGAGGGAGGCGTCCTGTTCTCCCCGGTTATGCTCTCCGGGCACAATAAATATATCACCCCATAACCCAATATGAAAAGAGTTATAGCTATTGGCGCTATTATTGGTCACTTCGTATTCGGTAATAATGAAATGGTCACCGAGCCAGGCATATACATTTTGACGCACCGACACATCCATGCGGTACAGTGGCAGGAACACGCCACTGTCGTTGAATGCGCAGGTCATAGCCATATTGGCATCGAGCGGTGGAGGAACGGCGTGGATAGCTTCGGTGACGATAAAATCTTCTGACATTATATCGGCAAGGGCCCAATTGTTTAAAGCGGCATCCGACACGCGGGTATTTGAATTGCCGAGCATGAGCCCGAAAACGCCTTCGACCCCGCTGTTGGGAAAGTACTGTAAGCCGATACCGCTGCCGCTCCAATCGTTGTCGTACGCTATGTTGCCATCGGAATAAATGGTGGTTGCCAGTATCTCCGTACTGATATTGAGCCGGGTGCGGTTGACCGAAGCAGTCACCCATTGCCAGTCGTCGTAGCCCGGCGCCTGAAAGCCCAACCGTATTGGCAGTTCCGTATCAGGTGGGATATTGGGGCCGATCACGAAGGTAAATGGTTCATCAGTATTGTTCACCTCGCCCATTGTGGGAAGCGAGTTGATTAAAAAAGAATTTTCTAAAACAGTAATATTTGGATTTGGAGTAGAAATAGTAACAACCAAGTCGTTAGTATTGGCCAAATAATTGATAAAGACTCCGCTTAGCCTGACCGTATCACCTTCGACGAAATTATTATCGTTGCCATCCGTAAAAACGACATTCATAAACCTCACAGCGGGTATAGCGGCATCGGCCAAAGCGCGGTGCATATTGAGCCGGCCCCCGCCCAATTGTTCGACAAAACTGGGATTTTGGGCATCGATATTGTCGGCGGTTAAGCGCAGCCGCTCGCCGAGCTGCAGGGCAGTGAGCGAAGTATCGTGTGCTGCCAGCAGGGCCGCCGTACCGGCCACCAAAGGCGAGGCGGCCGAAGTGCCGCCAAAATTGCTGAAATAAAATCCGCCGGGTTCGGGAGCCCAGATAGTCGAAGGAGCGGCAATGTCCACCAAATGATTAAAATTGGAATTCGGTTTTTTCACATCAGCAGGGTCGACAGAAGCTACCCCCAGCACGAATTTTGTATAAGCCGGAAAAAAAGGTTCGCTGTTATTCTCATTGCCGGCGGCGGCAACCACCATGGCGTTTTTATCAAAAGTTGCATACCTCATGATATCATCAAGGTACAAACCTCCTCCTATCGGCCCTCCCCAGGAGCAATTGATAACCCGGCAACCCCTGTCGGCAGCGTACACGATGCCTTCGTAGCCGTAGCTGATGTTGTTGTCATCGGGGTCATCAGACGAGCATTTGATGGCCAGTACACGGCTGTTGAAGCCGGGGGCGGCCAGTCCGATACCGTTGTTGGTCACTGCGGAGGCCATACCGGCTACACCAGTGCCATGCTCAGCGGCGGGAGCTGGGTCGTTGTCGTTGTAAAACAGGTCCCAGCCGAAGTAGTCGTCCACGAAACCATTATTGTCGTCATCTAGGCCATTGACCGGGTCGGCGTGGTTCACGGCGATATTGGCGGCCAGGTCGGGGTGCAGGTAGTCCACGCCGTCGTCTATAATGCCGATAATCACCGACGTATCGCCCTGTTCGATTTCCCAGGCATCGAAGGCGCGGATGTTGTTGAGGTGCCACTGCTCGCTTACCAGCGAATCATTGGGTATAAAACCCAAGGCAACCGGTCGTGTAGAACCTGGCGACAGGGTAAATTCACCTGTTTTTTTATACAATATTCTGGGTTCTGCGTATTCCAACCGGCCTGTTTTCATCAATTGCCGGCATATAGCGGGTACATCAGTGGTTTCCTCAAATTGCAGTTCCCCGACCAGTGATAAGTCTACCGAGCCGGCTTTTCTGCCTACGTGGTGGGGGTATAACAGGCGTACTGTATAGGGGCCAAAGGCGGCACAACTGTTTTGTAAAGTGGGGTCCGCTAAACGGTAAATGGGCGGTTGGCCGTCTGCCGGGAGTATTATATCCCGGTATTGGGGCAGCATTTTGATAATGACGGTTCCCGGTTTGTAGTCTACACCTGACCGGAGCGGGTAGGTTTGACACCGGCAAGTGATGGCAAAACCTGCAATCAGGTAGAGTAGGGTAAATGCTTTTTTCATAGGTGTTCATTTTGTAGTCCAAAATGGGGTTGTTTTGGTCCGGCTTGCTACACCTATTGTTGCAAAAACTAGCACGTATGATGCAATATCGAGAAAGTAAAATTTTTTAAACAAAAACATTAAAAAATATAAATAATTTGTTTATTATTGTAGAATAAAATCCATGCCCAATGCCCAAAGGAAAACAAACCCGTCCCCGCCAGGGGGAGCGGCCGCACGATGCCGTTTTCAAAGCATTTTTCGGCGATGCAAAAATTGCCAGGAGTTACCTTATGAAATACACACCGGCTGATATTCAGGAAAAGATCGATTTTTCATCGCTTCGAAAAAGTGATACGGCTTTTGTGAGCGGTAGGTTTGGCGTTTCATTTAGCGACGTAGTTTACGAAACGCAATTGCCTGGTGGAGGGCTTGCCCGCTTGCTTTTCCTATTTGAGCATAAGAGCTATATCCCTAAGCAGCCCATACATTTGCAACTACTCGATTATCTGTTGCAGATCTGGGAAGACGACCTTAAAAACGACAGGCCGCTTTCTTTTGTAATTCCTATTGTCGTATACCACGGCAGGCAAAAGTGGCCACAGCGACCTTTCCACAGTTATTTTCGGAATTTTCCAGCGGCATGGCAGATTTTTATCCCCGATTTTAGCTATCTACTAACTGATTTAAGCCGGATACAACAGCAAACTATCATAAATACCAGTGAAGATGAACACCTTAGTAACTTGTTTTTAGCCCTGAAATCGGCTCATGATGGTAGAATGATCAGAAAAAATTGGAAAAAAATCCTTAGTTTTGAAGAAAAGGAGCGACTCACACAAACAGATCGAGAAAGTATTCTGTTTCAGTCATTAGCGCTTTATGTTATAAAAATCAGTCGTATGAAAATGTCGGAAGTCAAAGAACTTAGCAAAGAATTACCGGAGCCTGAACGCAGTTGGTTAAACGCCGTTCCAGAAGAATTATTGATACCCTGGAAAAAGAAAGGCTTGCGAAAAGGGCTAAAGAAGGGGTTAAAGAAGGGGCTAAAGAAGGGCTTGGAGAAGGGACTGAAAAAAGGCCTGGAGCAGGGTCGTGCATTAGGTCTGGAGCAAGGCCTTGCACAAGGCCTTGCACAAGGCTTGGAACAAGGCTTGGAACAAGGCTTGGAACAAGGGCGCGCTAAAGTATTAGCAGAACTCGTTATCAAAACAATCCAAAAATTCCCCGAATGGAGCGATGAAGAAGTTGCCGAATTTGTCGGCGCCCCGGTTGAGTTCGTACAGCAATTGAGGCAGCTTTAGGATGAAGAGTATAAGTAAAAAAGAGGCCGACTCCGCAGTCGGCCTCTTTTTTATTCTAATGAAATACCCCCTCAATTCCGCCTGAACCCGGGCCTTTGCTGCGGCCGGGCATTCTGCTGCTGGCGGCGTTCCCTGACTTTTTCGAGCATAAATATCTTAAAGTCGCGGTCGGCTTTTTCGTAGGCCACCAACTTGCGGGCAGGAACTACATCGCGGAACTTGCGGATGTATTCGCGTTTCAGCGAGAGGAGCTCCGACTCCATGTCCATGCGGGTGTTGATAAACTGGTCGGCTTCGGCGTCGTTCATATCCTCGATTGTCTTTTTGGGCTTAAAGCGCTTGCGGATATCGCTTTGCTTTTGCTCGTATTCGTTGTGGATCGCCCAGAATTTTTCCGACTCGTTGGGTGTTAAACGCAGCCGTTCTGTAATAAAAGCCACCCTTTGGGCTCTGATTTTTCCGCCGAGGTTATCCATTTCTTCTTCAAACTCCTGGGCGCCGGCCCAGGTGGCGAGGGTAGCTATCAAAAAAAGGGTTAGCATCAAGTTTCTCATGTTCAATAGTTGTTTATGAGGGTTTATGAAGGGGTATGAGGGGTATGATATTCTTTAAATAAACTCTTATAGACCCTCATAAACTTTCATAAACCCAAAATCAAAGCATTTCCTCGATATCCTCCAGGTCGAGTTCATCGATTAATTCTTCATAAAATTGGTCGAGTGAATCCTCGTTGCCGCTTGCATTTGCGGGGCCGGTCTCCGTAGTTTGTTCGCTTTCGGCAGCGGCCATCTCCATCAGCATTGCCATATCAAAGTCGTCGATATTGTCGGCTATGTACTGGGCGGCTTCATCTGCGCTCACG
>JAEUUQ010000399.1 GCA_016787505.1 Saprospiraceae bacterium
TACCTGCGTAACGACAAACAGGGCCGGCAACGCAAATGATAGCGCAAAAAGCCCGATGAGCGAACCCCAGACTATAAAAAAACGGCTGTGCAGGTGTACGGATTTCAGCATGGCACTAGCGGGGCACTTCTATTTTTTGAATGATGTCGTTGATCACGTCTTTGGTGCTGAAGCCTTCCATTTCCCGTTCAGGCATGAGTATGATGCGGTGGTTGAGTACCGGGTACGATACGAACCGGATATCGTCGGGCGTCACAAAGTCGCGGCCGTTCATGGCTGCAATGGCTTTTGACGTTTTCATCACTGCCAGCGAGGCACGCGGCGAAGCGCCGAGGAATAAATCACCGTTGTTGCGGGTATCGTGCACAATGGCGGCTATGTAGTCCAGCAGTTCTTCGCGGATGTATACTTGTTCCACCAACGCCTGACATTGCCGGATGTCGTCGGCGCTAAGCACGGCGTCAACTTCCTGGCGTTTGTCGAGTTTAAAATCGCGGCTAAACCGCCGCAAGATGGCTTTTTCTTCTTCCAGCCCCGGGTATTCGATGATTATTTTCATCAAAAAACGGTCGAGTTGGGCCTCGGGCAATTTGTAGGTGCCCTCCTGCTCAATCGGGTTTTGGGTGGCGATCACGAAAAAAGGGAAATTCATGGGGTAGGTCTTGCCGTCCACGGTGACCTGGTATTCTTCCATGACTTCAAACAGCGCCGATTGCGTTTTGGCGGGCGCCCGGTTGATCTCGTCGATGAGCACGACATTGGAGAAGATCGGCCCCGCGTTGAAGTGGAAACTGGAGTTTTGCTGGTTGAAGACGGTAGTGCCCAACACGTCGCTGGGCATCAGGTCGGGAGTAAACTGAATGCGCGAAAAGTCTACGTCCAGCGTTTTGGCCAATAATTTGGCGGTCAGCGTTTTGGCGATGCCAGGCACGCCCTCTACCAATACGTGTCCGCCGCTGAAAATACCGGCCAGCAGCAAGTCCATCAGCGCATCCTGTCCGATAATGACTTTGCGCAGTTCTTCTTTTACACGGTCAACCGCTACCTTGATGCGCATCAGGTCGAGGCGGGGTTGCGCCCACTGCCCGGCGTTTTCCTGCGCCGGTACTTCGGGCTCCCGGGGTTCCTCCTTTTCGTTATCCATTTCTTCGTTGAGCATATCTTATTTGCAATTTTTATAAAAATGGTCGATGTATCTGTTGAGCTCCATGAGGGTATTATCCGACATAAATTGCGAATTTGCGATGTTGCGGTTCAATAAAATGATTTTATCTATTATGTCGGATTTTACTTCCGAACGGGCTTTCAGCCGCTCTACAAAAGCTTCATCGATATCGCGACTCTGCAAATTGTAGCGCTCACGCACGTGCAGGAAGAAAAGTTTGAGCATTTGCAAGGCCAGTTGCCGGTGGTTGTTTTGTAAAAAATACAAGCGCCCCATAATTTGCACAAATTCCAGCGAGGTATTTTTGTTTTGTGCTAATACGGGAATGATGCGTTGCCTTCGTTTGCCGCGGAATACGAGGAATAATAAGGCCGCCAACAAAAGCAGGTACCAGGCCCAGGTGAGCGAGGGCTGCGATAAGATATACTGCAGGGGCCCCCGCCGGCTGAGTCGCTGGGAGTTGGGCGGCATCTGGGCTGCCATCTCTGGTACTTTGCTGTATTCGTCCCAATATACCGGCCCGTCGGGTAGATGGGCGAATACCTGCGAAGCATACTTCCAACCCGCCGCCTTGCACAAATGGTAGTTGGAAAAGGCCAACGGCGTGCTGTGCAGGTAAATGTATCCCCGCTCATAGGGAAGGCGGGCAAAGTTGGCCACCGAGTCATTGACGAATCCCAGCTTGGCCCAGCCCTCGGATTCACAAAAATAGTTGCCGGCAATATAATTCCATGCGTAATAATCAACCCGGTTGCGTACCACATAGGACAAAGAAAACGGCGCGCCTTTCAAATCGGGATGCGCCAGCGAAAGCTTCGCCAGCGTATCGCCGAAGTAGCTATAGCCATCCCAACTCAAGCTATCGCAACTGGACGCGTACAATTCCGTGACAAGGCTGTACGGCATGATTTTGCTCGACATAAATACGTGGCCGCCCTGCCCGGCAAAAGCGAGCAGCCGCGCCACGTCGTTCTCCGTCATATACGTCGCCGGCCCTACGAATACATAACTTGCCGGTTGTTCCAGATCTGCCGGCAAAGAAGCCGTCAGACTGTCCTTGAGTATATGAAAATCCCCGCTTTTTGTCCGCTTTTTGAGCAATTCGGCCAATACCTGGGCTCCATAGGGGTCTTTGCTGGTTTGTTTGTATGTTTCTCGCCAGTTGAGTCTCTTTTTCGGCCACAACAGCATAAAGAGTATCGCCAGGGAAGCGATAAAAATAGCGGCAATGAGGAATATGCGTTTATTCTTCATCGGGCGGCAGATTTTTCAGGCGATGCCGCCAGTTGGGTAGTTAGCGGAGCAAACAGGCCTGCGTATTGCTGGTAGTGTTGCTGGGTGATGGGTTGGTCGCCGTACCATACCCACTCGTATACGGCAGTGGCCTGAAAAAAAGGCCCACTCAAAGCCGTCGGCCTCAGCTCGGCGAGAAATTCCCTGTTGGTTTTGTCTTTTTTCCAATGGATCAACTGCCGGTGCGCCAGCGTTTGCAAGGCCCACAGATAGTGCAGGCGGATGGCCAGCGCATATTGCCGCTGTTGCAGCGCCTCCTCAATATAGGCTTCAAAAGGAGCCTCCATCACTTCTTCTTCCAGCTTGTCGGGGTCGAGTACCAAACCCCGCATTTTGTCGATTCGCTTATTCGCAGGTATGCGGCTTTTGCCAATAAAGTGGTAAAGTATGAATGCCAGGGCAAGGGCGCCCACCAGAATAATCATTACTTTGGCCACTGCGGGGTTTATTCCGCCCATACCTATATTAGAAGAGCGCCGGTTTCTGGCCGGTTTTATTTTTTCATTAAAATCGAGACCCGCAGTAGCTTTTTTCCAATCCTGCTCGTCAAATCCCGCGTTTTCAAGCGGCGTCGACTCGTAATCGCTTTGAGCAGTTCTTGATTGACTACGGGCAAATACAACGGACAGCAGGATGCAGCCGGCCAACAGCAGCATCTGCCCGGGATAGTGACTTCTTATTTTAATACCAATCGTCATATTCCTTTTGATAAAATACTTTCGCGCTCCATACCTCGCAGGCGTTTGTTGGCGCCCAGACTTTCAATGCGGGCCTTCAAAGTACGCGCTTCCGCAATTTCCAGCAACGTATAATATTGAAGCGCCATACCGGCAAAAAGTAGCGCCGCCATCCACATCATCAGGAAGATGTAAATATAAGCAAGCGCGACTACTCCGATTTGGTCCATAGTGCTTTGTTCGAAATTGAGTACCCAGCTCAACAAGCTGAAAAAGAACCAACCCAAACCCGTATTCAAAAGCGTGAGCATTAATAATCCCAAAACCAGCATCAGTGAAATAAGCCCTAAGGTGCGAAAGTATTGTCCGCTAAGTAGCCTGAACAATCTCGGTATCGATGCAATGATACCCCCTTTTTCGCGGAAAGCGATATACGTCCACAACATGATAACAGGGAAAAGTCCCCACACCAATATTACGGTGTATCCGTTTTGGGTAAACAAGATGCCCTCGAGCAGAGCGGCACCCAATGCACAGATGAATATCGACTGCCACCAGTTTTTTTTATCGGAAGCAGCTATCTTTTCTTCTTTGAGTAAACCGTCGAAAACCCCTACTGTCACTAAAGTCAGGATGAACCATGCCATAACCGGAGCCAATGCAGAATTGGATGCCGAAAAAAACTGCCCCATCAGGGTCACCGGGAAAAATATGTCGGAGGGAAAGGTGAAGACCTCATCGGGGGGCTTACCCGCAAAGATGAAAACGACAAAAGTATACAATAGCGCCGCAACAAGAATAGGAGGCAGCAATTTTCCGAAGCGCTTTTTCAGTAGCAAAATGGCATCGGCCAAAATTTCGCCCGAGGGTTTGATTTGGGTAAAATTGAGGTGCAGCAAATCATCGGGCGGTATCCGTGCGTCGCGTATGGGCGCATCAAAGCCGATACGCGATTTCATCCAGGGATACCACACAAAATAGACCAGCACCACCAACAGGCATACGACGATAAAAAAGCCGCGCGCCACATCGGGCAGGTCGGTATGGCGGGTGAGGTATCCTTCTATAAAACCCGCTACCATAAACAGCGGCGCAATGCCTACCATGATCTTGATACCGCGCCGCGCCGACCGCTGAAAAGCCTGCATCCGGGTATACGTGCCGGGAAACAATAATCCCTGCCCCATCGTAATGCCCGCCGCGCCCGCAATAACGATGGCCGAAATCTCAAGCGCGCCGTGCATCCATAAAGTAAGAGCGGATTCCCAAAACAACCCCCTTTCAATGAAGAAATATTGAAATGCGCCCACCATCACGCCGTTATACAGCAATAGGGCGATGCTGCCTATAGAAAAAAATACGCCGAGCACAAAAGTAAGAAACGACACGTATATGTTATTGACCGTGATGCCCAGCGTCATGCCGAATTCGCCGCGCTGCTTGTAAACCCGCATGGGGTCGCCCGAACGAATGTTTTCTTCGGTCATTTGCACGTAGTCGTCGCCCAGAATGACCGAGGCAAAATCGGGATCCATGGCACACGACAACATGCCGATGGCCATAGATAAAGCAAATACAAAAAACGAAAGCCGAAAAGCCTGGCGGGATTCATACACCAGGTGGGGCAACTCGTCGGTCCAAAAGGTGATCAACCTGTGGCGCTGCGACTTGCGGTTGCGGTAAATGCTCAGAAAAATGCGCTGGGCCAGGCCGTTGAGGTATACGCGGACAGAGCGGTTGGGGTAAAAGGTGCGGGAATACGACAGGTCGTCGGTGACCTGGATGAACAATTCGTTCAGGTGATCGGGATTTTTGTAGGGGCTTTCTAATACCCGCTCCAATTCCTCCCACTTGGGTTGATTTTGTTCGATGAAACTCGTTTCTCGCATGCCTCGCAGGATTAAGCACGTAAGTTGGGTATTTTTCGCAAAAAATAAGGGCCGATCTTAAATAACGCTATTGTTTTATAAACTCATACCCTCCTTTCACAGCGCCCCACACTTGTTGATCTTTGTTGTCATAGCCGCGATCCCAACTTTTGATTCCTGACGCGTCGATATACACTTCGGAAGTGGCATAGCTGGCGCCGCGCAAGTTGCTTTCGCAGCCTTTGCCCTGAGTGCTGCCGCTAAAGCTGCCGGCCTTATTTTTGGTAAGAAAAACGGAACAGCCTTCTTTGAGTTCCAATTGTTCGGGTGTCAGCGCATCAAAACGCCTTATGTCCTGCCAGGCGCCAACATATTTGGATTCTTCTGGAATGAGATATATGTTACTTCTATAGGTATTAGCGTCAATTTGCTCTACCCTGTATATGCGCTGGCGGTAGGGTTTTTCGAGACGGGCCGTCATGGCCTGTTCGATATACAGCCAATAGCCGGCAGCAGCATTGTTGCGCTCGGGCCAAATGGGAGTCATGTGCAGTGACACGTCGAAAAAAGCGCTGTCCTGCTGTGCTTGAGCCGCAGAGTTGAAAGAGCCGCTCATCAGATCGACCAATCGCAGCAAGTCTCCGTTGCCAGCTGTTGTCCTGCGTGATGTGCCACACCCCCCAAGAGATATAAGCAGTAGCGCTATTGATATCGGTAAAAGAGGTTGTAAGCGTACTGCTGGTAGTAAAGAAATCATGTTCATATCACTTTTATTCCCGTTTTGATTATTTCCTGTCCAAATGGGTTATTCTCTTCAAAATCGGCGGAGTTAAATGTATGTAGTTCAAAAAAGATATATGGTTTTTGAATAGTTATATAAATAAAACATTTAATATCTTCAAAGCTAACTCCCACAAAATCATCTGATACGAGTGCCACATCTATATCTGACCACTCTTTTTGCTCACCTCGCGCATATGAGCCAAACAAGTATACTTCCCGGAGAGGTACACCTTGTTTTTTTACCGCTTCCGCAAATTGGTGAACAATACTTATGACAGGGAGTTGTGCAACCATTTAGCAAAACTAAGAAAATCGCCTATATTTGATTAGACAAATACAAAACAAAACACCGTGAAACCACACACCCTCCTAACTTATACCATCGCCTGTACCATCGCCCTCTGGGGACTTGCCTGCAAAAAGAAAACCGTCGCCGACGCTAATAGGTTCTCCTTTTCGGTCACCTATGCTGCCGACAAAGCCGCTGCGCAACCCTTCGACGGCCGCCTGCTGGTGATGCTCGCCACCAACGACAAGTCAGAGCCGCGATTCCAAATAGAAGACGGCTTGAATACCCAAATAGCATTCGGCATCAATGTAGAAGGCTGGAAAGCCGGCGAAATCCGCATACTTGACTCCACAGCCTTTGGGTATCCTTATACAAAACTAAGCGATATACCCCCCGGCGAATACTACGTGCAAGCCCTCTTGCACAAATACGAAACCTTTACCCGTGCCGACGGCCATACTGTAAAGCTACCCATGGATCGGGGCGAAGGCCAGCAGTGGAACCTGGCGCCCGGCAACCTGTACAGCAAACCCGTCAAATTGCGCATCGACCCGGCCTCGCCGCAGCAAATCGAACTGGTCATGGACCAGGAAATCGCCCCCATCGAGCCGCCCAAAGACAGCAAATACGTAAAACACGTGCGCATTCGCAGCAAACTGCTCAGCGACTTCTGGGGCCGCGATATGTACCTGGGCGCCCACGTGCTCCTGCCAGAAGGCTGGGATTCGCACCCCAATGTAAAATACCCCCTCGCCGTGTTTCACGGCCACTTCCCTGCCGACTTCGGCAACTGGCGCACCACGCCCGCCGATACGACCACTCCCTGTGTGTATAGCGAACGGTTTAACCTCGACTGCTACAACCACATACAGGAAAAAGAAGCCTATCGCTTTTACCAGTTGTGGACCGGCCCCGATTTCCCCCGCGTGATCGCCATTGAAATCCAGCACGCCAACCCCTATTACGACGACTCCTATGCCGTCAACTCGGCCAACCTGGGGCCTTACGGCGACGCCATCACCCGTGAGCTCATTCCTTATATCGAACAGCAATACCGCGGCATAGGCCAGGGCTGGGCGCGGTTCCTCTACGGCGGTTCTACCGGCGGCTGGGAAGCCCTGGCAGCCCAGGTTTTCTACCCCGACGACTACAACGGCTGCTACGCCGCCTGCCCCGACCCCATCGATTTCAGGGCCTATTGCCTGGTGAATATTTATGAAGATAAAAATGCCTATTTCTACGATAGCGAATTTAAACGCATCGAGCGACCTGCTCATCGCAATTATTTGGGCCAAATTCAAGCCACTACCCGCGAAACCTGCTACCGCGAGCTGACCCTGGGCGACAAAAGCCGCTCCGGACAGCAGTGGGATATCTGGGAAGCCGTGTATTCTCCCGCCGGCGCCGATGGCTATCCCAAACCCATCTGGAACAAACTGACCGGTGAAATAGACAAAGAAGTGGCCGCCTATTGGCGCGAAAACTACGACCTGGCCTATATCCTCAAGCGCGACTGGTCCAGCCTGGGGCCCAAACTGCGCGGCAAAATCCACTTGTATTGCGGCGATATGGACAATTATTACCTCAACAATGCGGTTTACCTGGCGGAAGAAATGCTCGAAGAAACAACCGATCCCCATTATGACGGCGAAGTGGACTACGGCGACCGCGCCGAACACTGCTGGAACGGCGACCATCAGAATCCAATAGCCATCTCACGCCTGCGTTATCACGAAATGTTTATCAAAAAATGGACGGCAGCCGTAAGCCAACGCGCCCCCAAAGGCGCCGACCTCAGATCCTGGCGGTATTAACCCGTTTCTGAACTACTTCGAATTGCCTAAAGAATATTTTTTCAAAACGGCATTCGCAAAAACTTTCTTTTCCCACTGAGGCGAACAAAAGGAATATTTGTATCGCGAGGCCTTCCCGTTTTTCATAACTGCTTGTTTTTCAGTATTTGAAAAACACAGAATATTATCAAAAAAAGTAAATCCAATTTCCTTAAACGAAACAAAGTACATACCTTTGCACCGGCTTTTGAAAACCCTTTATCAATGGTTAGAGTGA
>JAEUUQ010000405.1 GCA_016787505.1 Saprospiraceae bacterium
CTGCGCGAAGAATTTTATCAAACATGGCTATTGCTTAAATTTGATTTCACCGTCGAGTTTGGCTTTGCCTTCCATCAATTCAAGTAAGGAATGTGTGACCGTAACCGTGCTTCCGTCCACTTCGGCATTAGAAAAAGAAGCTTTTTTCACTTTTCCCGGCAGGTGATAGATGGTTTTATAATTGGCTGATTCCAGGAACATTTTCATAAAAGCCATATTCTCGTCTTCTTCCAATTTCTCAGCAGCCGGCATCGGCAGGCGCTTCAATTTGCCTTTTGAGAGTTCGAAAGCCGCTTCGCCACCTGGCGTCATCATACCGCCGCTGCCCATAAAACCTCCCATGCCACCGCCGGTATCCATATTCTTGAGCGCCTTTGTCAGTTGAGCTATCTCAGACACATTGCTGAAAGGGAATTCCATTTGGATCAACATTTTTTCTTGAGACTCGCTCATGACCATGTGCATCGTCAGTTTCTCCAGTACCTTGCGATCTTTGGCGTCCAAATCTGCCAGTTTGGGCTCGTCTTTGAAGTATATCATGGTGTCTTTTTCCATATCGGCCTCAGCCCCTCCCTGTTGGAGCGACTCAGCCATCATGCCCTTCATAAAAGGATCTTTGAACATAGAACTCATATCTACGTTGATAGCGTATTTTCCTGAGCCGTTGCGTTCAAGATGTACTTCTTCAACAATATCAAAACAAGCGGTGAGTCCAAACATCAATATCCCTGAAACCAGGGCAAGCATTATTTTTTTCATATTTTCAAATTAGGTTAATTGCCCAAAAGTACATTAATACAACAGATACATACCGATAAGTTTCGACCAATTAACCTTATTTTTTTCCAAACTAACGAGTCGCTTAGACGTTTAATGGATTTACACGACTCAATTTCACGTATCGCAATGTCTATAAATCGACCTTCCACACTCGGGCAACTGAGGGCAAGCGGTTACCGCCCGCAATCAATCAAAGATGAAATGCGGGCCAATTTGATTCAAAAACTGCAGCGCAAAGAAAAGATCTTCGACGGCATCATCGGCTTTGACGACACGGTATTGCCCGATGTGGAGCGCGCGGTGTTGTCGCGGCACAACATATTGCTGTTGGGGCTTCGCGGGCAGGCAAAAACCCGGATAGCCCGCCTGTTGATCCACCTGCTCGACGAATACATTCCCATCGTGGCCGGCAGCGAACTCAACGACGACCCCCTCCACCCTATTTCCCGCCATGCCAAGGACCTGATTGCCGATCACGGCGACGATACGCCCGTGGAATGGCTGCACCGCGACGAGCGCTACGTGGAAAAACTGGCTACTCCCGATGTAAGCGTGGCCGACCTCATCGGCGATGTAGATCCTATTAAGGCAGCTACCATGAAACTCCCCTACTCCGACGAGCGCGTCATCCACTTCGGACTCGTGCCCCGCGCGCATCGCAGTATCTTTGTGATCAACGAATTGCCCGACTTGCAGGCCAGGATTCAAGTGTCGCTGTTCAATATTTTGCAGGAGGGCGATATTCAAATCAGGGGTTTCAAGCTCCGGCTTCCGCTGGATATCCAGTTTTTGTTTACTGCCAACCCGGAGGATTATACCAACCGGGGCAGCATCATTACCCCACTTAAAGACAGAATAGAGAGCCAGATACTCACCCATTATCCCAAAACGATAGAAATAGCCCGGCATATCACCAGCCAGGAAGCCAAACTGGCTCATGGTCAGCACCTTGTACAAGTGCCGGATGTAGTGCAAATCTTATTGGAGCAAGTCGCGTTTGAGGCGCGCGAAAGCGAATACGTAGACGCTAAAAGCGGCGTATCCGCGCGACTCAGCATATCGGGGTATGAAAACCTGGTGAGCACAGCCGAACGCCGTATGTTGCTAAACGGCGAAACCAAAACCCAGGCACGTATCATCGACTTCTGGGGTGTGGTGCCGGCAATTACGGGCAAGGTAGAACTTGTGTACGAAGGCGAGCAGGAAGGCCCATACAATGTGGCCATCGCCTTGCTGCAGGAAGCCATCAAAAAGTCATTTTTAACGCATTTCCCCAATCCCGACAAGCTCAAAAAGGGCCAGGAAAGAGACCCTTATGGCGTTATAAGGTCATGGTTTTCAGGTGGCAACAGCATAGAGTTGCTCAACGATTCCAGCGACAAAGACTTTCACAAGGCGCTTGATGGCGTATCAGGATTGAGAAAATTAGTAGAGTCCACACTCAAAATTAGCGGCGACGAGGCGTATATTTACATGGAACTCGTTTTGCACGGACTGGCGGCTTTTAATGTGATCAATAAAGGCATGCTGGAGGCAAGTTTCACCTTCCGCGATTTGCTGGCCGATATGCTCAACGACGATCTTTTTGACGAAGATGATTTTGATGAATAATTGTTTGCCATGCTGCTAGAAATCAATGCCACGAATCCTGATCAGCGCAAAATATCGCAAGTAGTAGAGATTTTGAAGTCGGGGGGAATTATCATCTACCCCACCGACACAGTGTATGCGTTGGGTTGCGATATCACCAATCAAAAAGCGATAACCAAAATATGCCAACTGCGCGGGCTCGACCCCTCCAAGGCGATGCTGACCTTCATCTGCAAGGATTTCAGCCAGTTATCCGATTACACTATGCCCATTGACAACCATGTATTTCGGTTGTTAAAAAAGCACCTTCCGGGGCCCTTTACGTTTGTTTTTAAAGCCAACAACAGCGTTCCAAAATTGCTGAAAAACAAAAAAAATACGGTAGGTATTCGCATTCCGGGCAATCCCATCGTGCGTGCGCTGGTAGAGGAGTTGGGGCGCCCGCTGCTCACCACCTCGCTCAAATCTGACGACGAGATACTCGAATATTTCACTGATCCGGAAGATATCTACCAGGATTTCGGCAAACACGTCGACGCGGTGATCGATGGCGGTATCTGCGGCAATGTGCCCTCTACACTCGTGGACTGCACGTCGGGTGAGCCGGTGGTGATCCGCCATGGGGCCGGGGAGTTTGTGGAATAGGGACTGTGCGACTTTGCGACTGTACGACTGTACGACTTTACGACTGTACGACTTTATGACTGTGCGACTTTACGACTGTGCGACTGTGCGACTGTACGACTTTACGACTGTGCGACTTTATGACTGTGCGACTGTGCGAACTGCTTTGTTTATTTTATAATGACCAGGGAATCTTTGCGGGGGGTGATGCGGCCGAAGCTGGTCAGGTCGTAGCCGGCATCCTTGGTAACAGCCAGAAATTCGCGGATAAAATCATCTTCCACAGCTACTAATAAGCCGCCGCTGGTTTGGGGGTCGCAGAGCAGGTGACGCTGATCGTCGCCGAGGGGGCCTATTTTGTGGCCGTAGCTATCCCAGTTGCGGTGTGTGCCGCCGGGCACGCAATTTTCGCGTAAATAATGCGAAATAATCGCCCTATCGAGCACGGGCACCTTTTCAAAATCCACTTCTGCGCTAACTCCACTGGCTTCACACATCTCCGAGAGGTGGCCAAGCAGGCCGAATCCGGTTACGTCGGTCATCGCTTTCACGTAGGGCAGGCGGCCGAAAATCTCGCCGATCTTATTCAGCTTCACCATCGAATTGCGGGCCAGGACGTGGTGTTCGGACAGAAGTTTTCCCTTCTTCTGGGCGGTAGTGAGGATACCCACGCCCAGGGGTTTGGTCAGGAACAGCGAGCAGCCGGGGGTGGCGCCGCCGTTTTTTTTCAGATTAGCTACATCGAGCCTGCCCGTAACGGCCAGTCCGAAAATAGGCTCGGGGCTGTCAATGCTATGCCCGCCGGCGAGGGGAATACCGGCTTCTGCGCAGGCTTTGCGGCTGCCTTCCACCACCAGGTTGGCCACCTCTGCAGGAATCTGGTTGATGGGCCAGCCCAGGATGGCGATAGCCAGGATGGGTGTGCCGCCCATCGCGTATACATCACTAATAGCATTTACGGAAGCTATGCGGCCAAAATCTTCAGCGTCATCGACTATCGGCATAAAAAAATCGGTGGTACTCACCACGGCCGTCCCGTCGCCGAGTTCCAGCACCGCGGCATCGTCGCGTTCTTCATTGCCAACCAGCAAATTGGGATAAAACAGCTTTTCCGACTGGTTTTTGAGGATGGCATCCAGTACTTTGGGTGAAATTTTGCAACCGCAGCCCGCGCCGTGGCTGTATTGGGTCAAATTGTAAGCGGACATATCCATTGAGACTTCGAGTTTGGGGGGCAAATTTAGCAAGAAATCCGGCTGTTAGCCAAATCAATCAATTCTGCGGCGATTTCTTCGGCCGATTGTTCTTCTACATGATGCGGCAGGATAAGCGGACAGCGCGTTTTGCGGTCTATGGAATGTTGATAAGCTTTATCATAATAGACCAGCGCGATCTCGGCGGCACGGCCATAATCGTCGGCGTCAAGCGCTTCGATCGCTGCTTTGAGGTGTTGGCCGCCCAGTCTTTTTTGCAGGCGGGTAAATGCGTCTATTAAATCTGATTTGGGATACGCGGCGTAGCCTTCTACTAATTGTTGCACCCTGCGTCGCAAGGGGACTTCTATCTTGATGATTGGCGTTTGGCACATGAGTTGCCAAAAACCGTCGGGCAGGTATACTTTTCCGATCGACCTGCTTTCGTCTTCGAGCCAAAGCCTGGCGCCGGCGGGGATTTTACGCAGGGCTTCGAATAGGTCGTTTTCAAATTGTTCGATGGTGGGTTGCGGTTGTTCGCCAAGCGCGCCAAAAGAAGAACCTTTGTGGTGGGCCAGCGCTTCGAGATCGACCACGTATTCGCCTGCCGACTGAATGGCTTGCAATATGCCTGTCTTGCCGGAGCCAGTATACCCCCCCAAAATGACCAGTTGGTGCCAGGGCGCGGCCATTTTCTCCAGGATATGCTGCCTGTAAGCCTTATAACCTCCCTCCAGGGTAAGCACCTCGAAGCCGGCCTGACGGAGCAGCCAGGCCAGGCTGCCGCTGCGTTGCCCGCCCCGCCAGCAGTGCAATCGCACTTTTTTGGCAGGCGCCAGTCTCAAAGCCTCTTCGACATACCAGCGCATTTTGGCGCCGGCAAATTCGAGGCCTTTTAAGAATGCAACTTCCGGATTAACCTGCTTGTAGAGCGTGCCTACTTCAGCGCGTTCTTCGTTGCTGAAAAGAGGGAGATTCAAGGCGCGGGGGATGTGCCCGCGCTCGTATTCGGCAGGCGTTCTAACGTCCAGGAATACCTCATCCTGCCCAATTTCCCAAATCGCGCTGGCTTTAAAAGACGACAAGCTTGCAGATTATTATTCGATTAATAATTTTTGGCTTCGGGTATAGTGACCTACCGTGATATGCATGTAATACAAACCTTTGGGCAGGTCGTCAAGCACCATGGCCGTAGTGTATACGCCGTGTTCTTCCACCTCGGCATCAAAGGTACGAATAATCCTGCCGGTGGAATCCTGTACATAAAAAAAGGCCGTTCCTTTGATAGGTGAGCCGAATTTGACTTTTACCTCTTGTTGGGCCGGATTGGGTATCAATTCGAGGGTCAGCGGATTTGCTCCCTGGATGGGTTTCACCCCGGTAGCCGTTGTTTTTGTGAGATAAACGCCAAGTATGGATCCACTGGCATTGCTCAGATCATCGCCGTTGAGCCAGAATACATTGGGCTGGGTGCTGCTGATGCCGCCCACTACATAACCCACAAGCATAGGCTGGTCGGCGAGTATGGCATCCAGGTTAATAATACCGTTAGTCAGCACGGGGGTGTTATCTGCCTGGATAAATGCAGCGCCGGCGCCCAACAATCCCGGCATATCAACAGGCATGCGGGTTTCGAGCATTTGTCCATTTGCATCGCGAGATACGCAACTGATGGTGCGCACAAAAGGCACATCGGTGTCTTCGGTCATTTGCCCGTTTTCATTAAAATAAAACTGGCTGATGCCTCCGAAAAACAGCGTATGCATGGTCTGGTTAGCCGTTTCGTACAGGGGCGCCTTAGCGCTGTGGTAATGGCTGAGGTATTGTACAAAATCATTATTGACCGTATACCCTGCTGGCGTAATATCGACCGTATTCAGAAAAGGGAGATCCTGGTTGTGCTGAAAAACGCCGGAAAAGGCGGTATACCCCAGTTGACCGCCGGGAAATATTTGAGGCGCCAGGTTGTAATCGCGGCGGTGCAGGTTGGCTTCATCAAACCAGGTCTCGTAATCCGAAACGGCTAATTGCCCTTGCGAGGAAGAGATGCGAAAGCGGCTCACGGCATTGGTATAGACCTGCTCGAAACCAGGCCCGTGATCGGGGCCCATGGGGTTATAACGACCATTAAACAACTGGCCGCCTACCAGATAAAATACATCGCCGATGCGGCCCAGTTCGCCGCCAGTGACGGCCATCCGGTCGTCCTGCAATTGCTGAAAATGGGCCGCGATAGGCTGTCCCTGGATGATCGCTTGTATCAGAGCAGGCACATGAATGGCGGTCAGATACGGGAACGTAATATGATCACCGACAGAAGCGCTATACGCATAACCGCCAATGAGGTAAAGCGTATCGAGGTGCTGAAAGTGCTCCATATTACTGGATTGCAGTTGCTCCTGCAAACCAGTGGGCAGTTCGGTCACCGGGCGTTGCCAGACCTGTCCTGCCGCTACATCGACCACATAAATTTGAGTATTATTGCCTTCACTGGCAAACGAAGCGAAGGGTTGCCGGCGGTGCAATCCATCGGTGCGGCCGCCCAGCAGCAGCCATTTGCCTTCCCATTCTGCGTGAGCAAAAGATTGGATGGCAGGCGCCTGGGGTAAATTGACAGCTTGAATATTAACCGAAAAAGGCGTTTGAGCCTGCAAAGTGAATGATATAAAGACAATGATTATCAGACTGAAAAAGGAATTCCTTGTATTCATGGTTATCCGTTATTAAATGCGGTGCGAAAGATAGCTGTTATCATCGGAGTATAAAGTGACAAACATCACTATGTGGACCGGAGATGAATTAATGGGAGACGTTTAAAACTAAATTACCCTTTCATGCATTTATGTTTGCATATTCAAATCTATTATCATTCATTCATTAATGGCAGTTGCCCTACCCTACTATGCAAATCATTCGCCTCCCGTATTCGCAGGTTCCCCAACTTTCTGTAAAAGATAAAGCTTACGCAAGCGCCGATCCCCGTCTCAGGCCTTTTTATGCCCACGATATGACGATCGCCGGTTTTGAACAAGCGATTGCCGACAGGCTAAAACACCCCACTGACAGATCGTTGCTGGTAGACGAATTGCGCAAGCAGTACGCCGGATTGCCCGATAGCGAATTGGTTATGCAAAATGTAAATAGTCTGTCCGATTCGCATACTTTTACGGTTACTACGGCCCATCAGCCGAGTTTATTCACAGGGCCTTTGTATTATATTTATAAAATAATATCTACCATTCACTTAGCCAGGCAATTAAAGGCGGCCTACCCCACTTATCATTTTGTGCCGGTATTTATCAACAGCGGAGAAGACCACGATTTTGAGGAAGTCAACCATACGCATATTTATGGTAAAAAACTGGTATGGGAAAGCGGCGAGACGGGGTCAGTCGGAAAGATGAAAACCCATACGATGCGGGCGGTGCTGGATGAACTGCAAGGCATATTGGGCGCCTCCGGCCATGCTGCCGGGCTTTCTAAGTTATTCGAGGAAAGCTACTCCCAACACGAGCGATATAGTGATGCGACGACTTATCTGGTACATAGCCTCTTTATGACATATGGCCTTGTCGTGTTAGATCCCAACAAACCCGCGCTCAAACGCGCTTTTGTCCCCTTCATCCGGCGCGAGTTGCTGGAACGCCCATCTAAAGCGCTAGTTGATCAAACGGCGGCGGCATTAGAGGCGGCGGGTTTCTCCGGACAAGCGCACGCCCGCGAGATCAACTTTTTTTACCTGGGCGAGCAGTCCCGCGAGCGCATTGTATTTGAAAATGGGCTCTACACTGTATTGAATACCAACTTGACCTTTTCCGAAGAAGCTATACTGGCCGAATTACAGGCCCACCCCGAGCGATTTAGTCCCAATGTAATTATGCGGCCCATTTTCCAGGAGCTTATTTTGCCCAATCTGGCCTATGTGGGTGGGGGGGGCGAATTGGCTTACTGGCTGGAGCGCAAATCGCAGTTCGAATTATTCGGATTGCCGTTCCCTGTATTGGTGCGCAGGAATTCGGTGCTCTGGCTCGACAAAAACAGCGCACAGCGCCTCGAAAAACTGGGACTACAGGTTACCGATCTGTTTGAAGATACGGAACTGCTCATCAAGCGGTATGTGGCTGCCCAATCCGAGACCGAACTCAACCTGGAAGCGGAGAAAAGCCAGCTTTTTTCGCTGTTTGAATCCATCCGTCAAAAAGCACAACAAATTGACCCCACCCTGCCTGCGGCAGTGATGGCTGAACATGCCAAGCAATTAAAAGTAGTGGAACAGTTGGAGGGCCGTCTTGTTAGGGCTGAAAAGCAGCGCCACGACACGGCTATACAGCAAATCAGGAACCTGCGGGAGAAATTTTTTCCGGGAAACGGATTGCAAGAGCGCCACGATAATTTTAGCGCATATTACGCCAAATACGGAAGTTCTTTTATTGACACCTTACTTCTTCATCTCGACCCCCTGCAGCGAGATTTCCTGGTAATAACAGAGATGTGAGTGTGAGAGGGAGGGAGTGTTTTTTTTATTCACACACTCTCTCCCTCTCACTTTTACCGCATCAGCGTTACGTCGCCTTTGAATAGCACCACTTCGCCGTCGATGAATTCCACTTCGACATACCACACCAATACATTAGCATTGTAGGGTCTGGAGCGGAAATTGCCGTCCCAGCCATAAGCCGGATCGTTGGGCTGGAAGTTGTATACTTCAAATACCGTTTCCCCCCATCTGTTGAAGACGAGGAAAGATTTGACTACGGCCACGTCCTGATCGGCAAAGACCATCAGGCGGTCGTTGATGCCGTCTCCATTGGGCGAGAAGGCGCTGGGCACAAAAATGTTACGCGTCTTATCCACGTAAACCGTTACGCGATCCGTAGTTGTACAGCCATTGATATCCACCAAAGTTCCGCTAAAAGTGACGGTCTGAAAGGGAGTAATCTGCTGTTCGAAGCAATCGAGGCAATCGAAAAATTCGTTATCACCCCACTGGAATTGCACCACTTGTGAGGGGTCTATGTTAATAGTAGCCTGCAAGCCGGCATCCTCGCCCAGATCGATGTATTGGTCTTCGCCCAGGTCTAAAACCAGATCGTTGCCCTCTGGTATCGTCACTACTGTTTCGTATTCACAGCCGGTAGCATCCTGGACGACAATTTCATAAACGCCTGCGCCAAGCTGTGGGAATGCGCTTTGGCTTACGAAACCTGCCCCGTTGACATTGTATAAAAATGGCGATTGGCCGCCAATAATCTCTTGTACAACAATACTACCATCCTGATCGCCAAAACAAGTGGGGCCGTCCACCGCCATCGTGGCATCAGTAGGCCTGTTGGTATTCAAGTCGACAAAAACCTGATCGGAAGCGGTACAGCCGTTATCGATATTGGTCACTACTAAGGTATAAAGGCCTGGCTGATCAGTCTGGACAAGGGTCGCAGTAGCATAAGGCTCCTGTAGAAAAGCCACCTGCCATTCGTAGGTAAATTCGGGGCCGGCAGAAGAGGACGAGCCGTCGAGCATCACTTGCGGGGCTACGCAGTTGAGTTCCTGGTCGGCGCCGGCATTGGCTACAGGCGGGGTAACATCCCTTGTCACTTCTACCAGGTCATCTTCTTCACAACCATTATCCAGATTGACCACATTTAAAGAATAGGAACCGGGCTGGTTAACCGACACATAGGGGTTATTGCCCGAATAAATCACCTGCCCTGCCGAATTCGTCCAGGTATAAAGGTATTCAGGGCCCCCGGAAGAGGAGCTTCCATCAAGTG
>JAEUUQ010000434.1 GCA_016787505.1 Saprospiraceae bacterium
TCTTCAAAGAACTGTTGGTGGTTATAGCGGGGAGGTTCCACCTCTTCCCATTCCGAACAGAGAAGTTAAGCTCCCCTGCGCCGATGGTACTGCCTCATGTAGGTGGGAGAGTAGGTCGCTGCCAACTCATAAGAAGGCTCAGTCCCACAAGGGCTGGGCCTTCGCCTTTTTTACGTTCTCCGTTATCAGAGAACAGACAACCGATAACTGACAACCGATAACCGACAACCCTTCCCCATGCCTTCTGCTAATAATCTATATCAGCGCTTCGAATTTCTTTGGTGGGCAATAACAATACTGATAACGGGGGCTGTGTTGGCGCCGGTGATCATAGAGGTAAAAGATTATCCGTTTTACCTGCTCAATGTATTGTTTATCATTACCTTTCTTACCCTTACCCGGTACATCTTTTTACTGCATCTCACCTTCCTGGCCAAGCGGAAGCGATTGAAAGTGGCGCTGGTTTTTCTAAGTATACCATTCATTTTTTACCTGATAGAGCAACTCAACGGCTTTCAGGATTTTCTTGACACAGAGAGCGCTATTGTACTGGTGGAGTCTTTACCTGTCGAATCGCAGGTAGGCATGGCCTTTTATATACAAAATCAGATGTTGTTATTTGGCGTAGGAAGCATTATCAGTGCGGTATTATTTCCCATTAGGCTTATCGTATCCGTGTGGCGGAACTACAATAAGGGAACCGTTTAAGGCCGGAATTATCTTCGTGGCGCTTCTTCTTCGGTAGTATCCTCTATATCATAGACCTGGTCGGACTCTTTTTGTTCCATTTCAACTTTTTCCATCCTGTCCATGAAGTCAACCGAATGATCCCAGAGATTTTCAAAGACGGGCCAAACCTTTTTGGCGCCTTTGACAAACTGACCGGGGAAATCGATGAGGTACTCGTAGGTCATTGATTCGGACTTCGTACTATCATCGATGATATGTGAGCGGTCGGAGAAGAGGAGTAGCGTACTATATATCAAAGTGAGAATGCTGCCCATGACGAGCCCGCCTGCTACCTGGTTGATGATATTGATATTGGCCGTTTCGAGTCCTTTTTCCGCCACATTGGCAGCGATTCGAATAAGCAGCATAGTAGCGACGAAAGTCAGCAAAAGGCCTGCGATAAACATAAGCGGGCTGTGGCTATTGGCTATAGATTCAAGGAAATCCGTCATTGCAGGGCCGAATTTGGCTGCTGCAACCACGCCGATCATGATGGATAATACCGTGAAGACCGTTTTGATAATACCCCGCGAAAAGCCGAGGTAAAAACCATATCCTGCCGCGATGAGAAATAAGATATCTACGATCATATTGTTATCAAATGTACCTTATTAGACGCAAAGCTTCTATAAAAAGAAACAATTAATCTACATTTTTCGATGAATGAGGGCTTAAAAAAGAAATAAGCGGGGTTAAACACCTTATAGCCCGCATTTAGCGTTAAAGCGGCGTAACCTCGATAGTGAGGATATTTGTATATTTGTAAAAAAACTGACATACCTATGAAGATGTTTTTGACTTTTGTGTGTACGGCGATTATAGCCGCCAATGTGGCTTCTGCTCAGACAACGGATATGCCTAAGGTATTCGTTATGGGCGAAAATGAAAAGGGCTACGAACAACTGACACAAACCTACGGCCAATCGCTTTTGGAAGCTGCCGGCAACGATTTTGAAAAAGCATTCGGTACTTGGTTAGAAATGATGGTGGAGATGGATAACTACTCGAAAAAGATCAATTTTGACATAAAAGGCGTGAAGATTTGGATGCATGTTTTCTGGGGAGAAGACGGCAAGGTCAATCATATCGGTTACCTGCTCCGACCCGATTCAAGAAATATCAACACTTTGGAATTGAATGCCTTCTTCTCCAGTTTTATAGGCAGATACAAGTTTCCTATTACCAGCGAGAAAAAGTTTAGCCATTATACGGCTGCCAATTTTCCTACTTTGGGCGAACGCGCCGGACAGTAGTAACGACTATACGACTGTACGACTATAGGACTATACGACTGAAGGACGACTGTACGACAAAAAATCGTAAAGTCGTAAAGTCGTAAAGTCGTAAAGTCGTACAGTCATAAATATACAGGTGGGAGACAAATCGCATTTTTTTTTTAGTACAAAATCGCTTTCTTTGCGCAGGTTTTCAGGACTGGTATAAATGCAAAGAAAATGATCAAGATATTAGCCAACGACGGCATAAACGCAGATGGTAAAACGCTATTAGAGGAAGCGGGATACCAGGTGGATACCGATAAAGTACCTCAGGACAATCTGATTAATGTATTGCCCGATTACGATGTCATTATCGTGCGCAGTGCAACGCAGGTGCGCAAAGATTTGATAGATGCCTGCCCCAAATTGAAAGTCATAGCCCGGGGAGGCGTCGGGCTCGACAATATAGACTATGAATATGCCGAGAGCAAGGGCATAACTGTGTTTAACACTCCCGCTGCATCATCTCAGGCCGTAGCCGAACTGGTTTTTGCGCATATCTTTGCGATGGCCCGGTTCCTGCACCAATCTAATAAAGAGCTCAAGACCGGCAAAGATTTCAACAAACTCAAGAAGGCCTATTCTGACGGAGTGCAGTTGCGGGGCAGGACACTGGGGATTATCGGGTTTGGCCGCATCGGCCAGGAAGTGGCCCGGATAGGTGTGGGCCTGGGCCTCGAGGTTTTAGCCACAGACATTCTGATCCAGGAAGCTGATATTGATTTTAAGGTATACAAAAGCAATGATGTGCGATTGTCGATACATTTCGAAAGCACAGATATAAATACCGTTATTCGGCAGAGCGACATACTGACCCTGCACGTGCCTTACTCCGGCGGGCGCCCCATTATAGGTAAAGAGGAAATCGACATGATGAAAACGGGGTCTTATCTCATCAACACAGCCAGAGGAGGCGCCGTAGACGAATCTGCGCTGCTGGAAGCACTTGAAAGCGGAAAAATAGCCGGTGCAGGCCTCGATGTATTTGAAAACGAACCTACTCCCAAAAAAGAACTGCTGGAGCACCCCAAGGTATCAGTAACTCCGCATATAGGCGCCTCGACAATAGAGGCGCAGAGCAATATCGGGTTGGAATTGGCAGACAGGATACTGGCCTACTTCGGCGACGATAAATAGTGTCCGTCTTTAGCGTCCGATAGCGGCGTTACGCTCGCCCCCCAAATCGGTCATTTACGCGAGTAAACTCCCGTTTTTGGGAGCTTCGCGTGCCTTGCTCTCGAACGCTAAAGAGCAGACACTAAATAGCTCAGCGTATCATTTTCATAAAAGTACCTACAAACCAGTTAGAATCAGCTTTAGTGAGGGTATCGAGAGTGGCATCAGCTTTGTTGGAAAACAGGCGGATGTCGTGGATGACCTTTGAAAATTCTTTGCTGACGGCATCTTCGCCTTCTACGTTGGCAATTTCGTCGAGCACTTTGAGCATGGGTTCCAGTTCTTTTTTCTTTCGTTGGATGATAATTTTTTTTACTACTTCCCACATATCCTTTTCTGCCACAAAAAACTCTTTGCGTTCGCCGGGTTTGAGTTCTTTATACACAAGCCCCCAATCTATGAGCGCGCGCAGGTTCATATTGGCGTTGCCTCTGGAGATTTTTAGTTCTTCCATAATATCGTCGGCGCTCAGTGCATGAGGGGCAATGAGGAGCAGGGCGTGTATTTGCGCCATGGTGCGGTTTATGCCCCAACTGGAGCCCAAGGCGCCCCAGGCTTGAATAAAGCGATCTTTACCTTCCTGTAAGTCCATTTTTTTTCTGGTTAAGCGGGTTGGCCACTAGCTAAAAAAAGGCAAGCGAACCACCTCAGCCTGAAGTTTTTTGCCGCCGATAGCTATATAAATATCGGACCCCATAGCGCTTTGCGGCATAGCCACATAGCCCATGCCAATGGGGATATCTAAAGAAGGCGATTGGGTGCCGGAGGTAACCACGCCTATTACGGTTCCGTTTTCGTCTTCGATGGCATAGCCATGGCGGGGTACGCGGCGGTCTTTCACCACAAAGCCCACTAATTTGCGTTGGAGGCCTTCGGCCTTTTGTTTTTTAAGAAAACCGGAATTAATAAAATCCCCTTTTTGGAGTTTGGTAATCCAGGCCAGTCCCGCCTCAAGAGGAGAGGTCGTATCGTCGATATCGTTGCCATAGAGGCAATAGCCCATTTCGAGGCGCAGGGTATCGCGGGCGCCGAGGCCGACGGGTTGGATTTGCAGGTGGGCGCCGGCTTCAAAGATGGCGTTCCAAAGTTGGACGGTATATTTAGCGTCGGCATACAATTCAAAACCGCCGGCGCCGGTATAGCCGGTAGCGGAAATAATCACATTATCGACGCCAGCAAAACGGCCTTTAACGAAAGTATAATATTCAATATCGGCCAGATTGACATCGGTAAGCGACTGGAGGGCTTTGGCTGCATTTGGGCCCTGGATGGCTAGTAAGCCGGTTTGATCAGAGATATTGATAAGCCGGGTATCAAATTTGTTGTGTTGGCTGATCCAATTCCAGTCTTTTTCCATATTGGAGGCGTTTACGACAAGCATAAACGCTTGTTCGCCTTCGGCACACATATCGTCAAAGAGGCGGTATACAAGCAGGTCGTCTACAATCCCCCCTGATTCGTTGGGCAGGCAGGAATACTGAGCCTGGCCGGGCGCCAGTTTGGAAGCGTCGTTGGAAGTTACCCATTGCACGAGATCGAGGGCTTGTTTGCCTTTGACAATAAACTCGCCCATATGGGATACGTCGAATACGCCTACATTTTTGCGTACGGCGTGGTGTTCTTCTTTAATGCCCGCATAAGAAATGGGCATATTGTAGCCGGCGAATTCGGCCATTTTTGCGCCGAGCGCGATGTGGGTTTCGGTTAGTGGCGTATCTTTCATGGTTGTTTTTTTTTGTGACAAGGTGACAAGGTGACAAGGTGACAAGGTGACAAGGTGACAAGGTGACAAGGTGACAAGGTGACAAGGTGACAAGGTTTTATTACAAAAGGCGGATACTATTAATACTGTCGCCGATTTGAATTTGGTGAACGATATCCATGCCCTCAGTTACGACGGCGAAGATCGTATAATTGCCGTCGAGATGGGGAGTAGGAGAGTGCGTAATAAAAAACTGGGTACCTTCGGTATGATTTCCTGCCGAGGCCATACCTACTTTGCCCTGTTGGTTGTAATACAAGGGGGGCAATTCGGAACGAATCGTATATTCGAGGCTACCGTAGCCATCGCCTCGGGGGCAACCGCCTTGAATGACAAAATTGGGCACTACGCGGTGGAAATTTTTACCATTATAAAAACCTTCTTTAGCCAGTTTCACAAAATTGGCCACTGAGCCGGGCGCTTCCTCGGGTAGCAGGAGCAGTTTTATTTTTCCTTTATCTGTAGTGATTTCCACTTGCTGCTGATCGCCGAGGGCGTTGATTACTTCCCAGTTGATGGGATGGTTGTAATCGGGTTTTTCCGGTTGGAAGCCGGTTTGGCCTTTCAGATAGGCGATTGTGTGGTTTAGCTCGTTATAAGTTTCGATATCGCGGGGTCGTTTGAGGGTAGCCAGGGCTTCGCTAAGAAATCCGAGTGAGTCGCGGAGGATTGCTCGGTAGCCGCGTTCGGGCTGGCGCAGGGCGCCGGCGGCAACTGCGATGAGGCCCGCGTCGTGGGTAGCAATTGCAGATTTAAAGTAAGTAGCGAAGTCTTTGGTGATACGGCGGGAATTGCTTCCGAAAAACTTGTCAAAATCGGGGCGGCTATTGATAGCTGCCAGGGCTTCGAGACCGGCAGTTTTGGTGTAAGTAGACTTGGCGGCCATACTTTCGCGGAAGATGAACCTATAATTCCAGCCCAGTTCTGCCAGTGCTTGCAGGGCGGCGCCTTTTTCAAAGGGCGTTTGGGCTTTCATGTAAAGAAGGCGGAATTCCTGGTTGACGGGGTCGAGATAATTTTTAGAGATATACTTGACCGTAGCCTGGTAGAGGGCTAGCCGGACTGGAAAAGACAAGGTTGAATCTTTTGCCATCAGCCACAATTGGGGGGCGGCTTTGGCGTTTGCTTTTTCTACAAAAAACTGGCCTGCTCTTGAAGCTACATGCGGGTTTGGCGAGCGGAGAGCTTTAAGGGCGGTGACCTTAGCCGTATCGTATTCAAAATTGGTAATTGCGCGCAGGATATTGGTCTTCACGCGATAATCATCGTCGAGTCTAAAGAGCGAGTCGAGGGCGCGATAGGCTTTTAGCTTTTTAGTTTTACCCAGGGCAATGACGAGCGCCATTTTGATATCTACGTCTTTTTCTTCCAGACAAGCGGGGATGAGTTTTTTTGCGCCGGCGCTATCGATAGTGATATTGGAAGCGCGCTGGAGGTAGTGCGCGGCTATCAGGCGAGCGCTGTTGGGGTATTGGGCATCTGTAGCCAGTTGCACCATCCGCTGCGTGCCTTCCGGCTTCGTAATACTGCGGAGGGCATAGCGATAGATACCCAGGGCCTGGCCTTCTAGCAGGGCGGTATCGGCGGGGCGGTAAGTAGTGATACTGCTGAGGGGGATCAGGAAACTTTCGGGAGCGCATTTGCCGACGGCTTCGAGGATAGCCCGGTTTGATTCGGTATGCATGCCGAGCGAGTCGCCTTTATCAAAAGCGTCGATGAGGGGTTTGGCGGCGGTTGAGGCGCCTGTTTGCCCCAGGGCATATGCTGCTGCGGCTCGTACCTTGTCGATATCGTCGCGCAAAAGAGTGGCCAGGCGGTCGACGGCGGCGCTATCGCGGATAGAGGAAAAAGCCATAGCTGCCAGATATCGGTAGCTGGGGTTGTCGTGCGAAAAATAGGCAAAAAGGCTATCGGTGAGCTGTTGGTCTTGCCAATTGTGGATACGCTGAAAGACGGGGTCTTTCGCGTCGATGCGGATAGTAGTGATCACCTCTTTTTCCTGAGGAGGAATACAACCGTTTTGGGCCACAAGGGCCAGTATCAGCAGCGGCCAGATGAGTTTATTCATGCAGCAGGTTAATATAAGTTGACAAACTATTGATCTTCTTGTTGTTGTTCGATATTTTCATCGCCGAAGATATCTTCCTGGAATTGCTCGCCGGCGCCAAACTCATCCTCGAGGGGCATTGTATTTTTCTTGTACTCGTTGCAGTTCATTTCGATTTCGAGGTCGCCGGGGGGGCGGAAAAAACGGGCGGCGGAGTCGTAGTCGATATTTTTTTCGTTTTCGAGTCTTTTAATAAACTCGCGGAAAAAGGGTTTGGCCATATAAGCGCCCTGACCATAGAGCAGGTTGCGGAAGCGGAACCAGCGGTCTTCGCCGCCCACCCAGGTGCCGACAACCAATTTAGGCGTTACGCCCATAAACCAGCCGTCGACATAATCGTTGGTGGTACCTGTTTTGCCGCCAACCTCGCTCTTAAGTCCGCCCATACCAGAAACGGCGTATTTTAGCATTTCCACCATCACATAATTGGGTTTGGGGTTCAGGGCGGTGTGTTCTTCGGGGAGGGATTGGTAGATTATACGGCCGTTTTTGTCTTCTACGCGAAGTATGGCGGTAGGTTTATTAAACACGCCGTTATTGGCAAAAGTAGTATACGCGCCGGCCATTTCGTAAACAGTGAGGTCGGCGGCGCCCAGACAGATAGAGGGTTGATCGGGCACTACGAGGCGGCCGTTGGCATAGCGGGCATTTTTGTCGATACCCATTTCGTTGATCAGGTCGCGTACGGGCACGGTACTGCCCAGTTGTTTCATCAGATGGGCGGAAACCGTATTTTTAGATTTGCTCAAGCCTTCTTTGAGCGTAATGAGGTTGCCGGTATAAATGCCGTCGGCATTATCGGGTTTCCATTCCTGGATGAGGTTAAACTGTCCGTCGCCGGGGCCTATGGTCACAGGCAGGTCGTACACCTGGTAGCAGGGCGAAAATCCCTGCATCGCGATGGCGGTGGCATATACAAAAGGTTTGAAGGTAGAGCCTACTTGCCGGCGGGTACGGATATGGTCGTATTGGAAATACTTGTGATTAATGCCGCCCACCCATACTTTGATATACCCGGTAGTGGGGTCTACTGCAAGTATACCGGTTTGGAGGAACATGCGGTGGTATTTGATAGAATCGAGGGGCGTCATGGTAGTATCCTTTTCCATACGCGGGTTGTCGTATGTAAACACCTGCATTTTCACCTTGCGGTTAAAAGCTTTGCGCGCTTCGGTCTGCAGTTCGTCCCATCGGGTACGCAGGGTAGTGAAGTAGGGGCTATCAATCACCTCGCGGAATCGGACAGCCATACTGGAGGTAATCATTTTCCTGGATACCAGTTTGGACAAAAAGCCGGGGCTATCGTTTTCTTTGACCATATACTCCACCTCGTGGTCGTCTTCGCTAAAGTCAATTTCGAATTCGCGGCTGATTTCGGCCAGAGTATTGCTCAGGTATTGGGCCCGGAGAGCCTGGTAGCGGTCGGATTCGCGCACCAGCCGGGATAGGGTTTGTTGTCGTACTTCGAGGCTGGTTTCGGTGGGAGAA
>JAEUUQ010000440.1 GCA_016787505.1 Saprospiraceae bacterium
AAAAAGGCAATGATGGCATCCTAACCAACAGACAGGAGTAATGAAACTAGGCATAATTTGCGAAGGGAAAGTCCCCCCCGATATACGAGTACCGTTGAATCCGGCGCAATGCGCCAACCTGATGGAGCGATTCCCCATAGAAATCATCGTAGAACCCTCTGCCTTGAGGTGTTTTCGCGATGAAGAATACGAGGCGGCGGGAGTACCCCTGAGTACTTATATGTCGGATTGCGATGTGCTGTTGGGCGTAAAGGAAGTGCCGGTAGACCGCCTTATACCCGGAAAAACCTACAGTTTTTTTTCGCATACTATCAAAAAGCAGCCCTACAATCGCAAATTACTGCAAGCCATTCTGGCCAAAGACATCAGACTTATAGATTACGAGGTGATGACTGATGAAAAAGGTCAACGCGTAGTGGCCTTCGGCTATTTTGCAGGTATGGTAGGCGCGTACAACGGCATCATGACTTACGGGATGCGCACGGGCGCCTTTCACCTGAAGCGACTGCACGAATGCCACGACTATAGCGAAGCGGAAGCCCAATATGCCGGCATTCAATTCCCCCCCATGCGGATCGTACTCAGCGGTACCGGCCGGGTGAGCAGCGGCGCCGCGCAGGTTTTGACCGATATGGGGATCAGGCAGGTGAGCCCAGGGGAATACCTGACGCACACTTACAGCGAGCCCGTTTTTACCCAAATCTCTTGTCTGGATTATGCCGCGCGCAAGGATATGCACGGTTTTTCCAGAGCTGATTATTACACCCATCCCGAAGAGTTTGTCAGTGCCTTTGCACCGTATGCCCGGGTGAGCGACATATTTATCAACGGCATTTTTTGGGAAAAGCGCGCCCCGGCTTTTTTTACCAAAGAAGACATGCGCCGGGCAGATTTCAATATTCGCGTTATCGCCGATATCACCTGCGACATCGCGCCTAATTCGTCGATCCCATCCACTTTGTTTGCCACGTCAATTGCCAATCCCATATTTGGCTACGACCCTTTTTTAGAACACGAGGCCTCGCCGCACCAATCGCATGTCATAGATATGATGACTATCGACAATCTGCCCAGCGAATTGCCACGCGATGCTTCTACGGCTTTCGGCGAGATGCTGATTAAACATTTGATTCCAGAATTGTTGGCAAAGGATAGTCCTATGGTAGAACGAGCCACTATCGCCGACGGAGGCGGCTTGAAACCCAGGTTCTCCTATTTGCAGGATTATGTGGAAGAAAATACCAGGGTGGGTTAGGGGGAAGGTTTAGCGTTAGGGTTTAGTGCATGCGCAGTTTAGCGATTGGGTTTAGTTTTCTAAACATACAGCTAAACCCAATCGCTAAACCTTATTTACAAACCATCCCAGAATATTCCGCTCTATCCGCGTTTCGATGTGAGAAGTATCCGTGCGGACAAAAGCTTGGCCGGTGATGCGTTCGTAAAGCTCGATATAGCGGTCGGAAATTTGATCGACAAATTCGTCGGGCATCACGGGCATGAGCTGGTTGTCGAGTCCTTGAAAGCCGTGGGCCATGAGCCATTCGCGGACAAATTCCTTAGAAAGTTGCTTTTGCCGTTCGCCGCGGGCCTGGCGCTCGTCGTAGCCGTCGAGGTAAAAATAGCGGGAGCTGTCGGGCGTGTGGATTTCATCGATCAGCATTATCTCGCCGTTGCGAAAGCCGAATTCGTATTTGGTATCTACGAGGATGAGCCCTCTTTTGCGGGCCATTTCGCTGCCTTTGGCAAAAAGGGCCTGGGTATAGGCTTCCAACTGCTCGTATTGGGCGGGTGTGACCAGTTTGCGCGCCAGGATCTCCTCTTTTGACACGTCTTCGTCGTGGCCTTCTTCGGCTTTGGTGGCAGGCGTGATAATAGGGTGGGGGAATGGGTCGTTTTCGCGCATACCCTCCGGCATAATTACTCCGCAAAGTGTGCGTATGCCCGCCTGGTATTGGCGCCAGGCGTGTCCGGCGAGGTAACCTCTGATGACCATCTCAATGCGGATGGGTTCACAGAGCCAGCCTATCGACACATTGGGATCGGGAGTGGCCAGCAGCCAATTGGGCGCGATATCGCGGGTAGCCTCCAGGTTATACGCTGCGATCTGGTTGAGCACCTGGCCTTTATACGGAATGGGCCTGGGCAGAATATGGTCGAAGGCGGAGATGCGGTCGGAGGCCACCGCTATCAGGTAGGCTCCGACCGTATATACGTCGCGCACTTTGCCGCGGTAAAACTGCGTTTGGCCCGGCAATTGGAAATGGGTATCGAGAATTGCTGACATGTTGATGTGTTGATGTGCTGATGTGCTGATAATTAATAATTAAAAATGAATAATTAATAATGTTTTTGCAAATCAGCAAATCAGCAAATCAGCAAATCAGCAAATTGACAAATTACTTTTCCTCCAGTTCCTTCATCACGTCCTCCGTTTCGCGCATCAGCTCCTCCCATTCGCGTTTGAGGGCGGCTTTTTCGCCGGCGTCGTAATTCTCGGGCGTATCTTCCTGGAGTTGGCGTTCGATCGCTTTTCGTTTGCGTTCGAGTTTATCGATTTTATTGATCAGGTCGCTGTCTTCCAGTCGTTCTGCGCGATCTTTCATCGTATTGATAAGGCCTCCGACCTTATCAACGGCTTCATCGTATTTGCCGTCATTAAACTTCTGACGTTCGGTTTTAAGCAGGCCCCAGGCGGCTTTGCCCAGGTCGCGAACTTCACCGAATATCTCCTTCGACTGGGCTTTTTCTTCAGAAGTGCCGAAGAAATAATTATACACCAAAATGGCGAGAACCAGCACGACGGCCAGTTTGAGCAGACTGCGTAGCATAGTATGGTATTTTTAGCGCGAATTATTGCTCCAGATAGCGCAATAAATTGACGATGACGGTTTCATTAAAAATAGAGCTGGGTTGTTGTTTAACAAAAGTACGGATTTGTTTGACTTGTTGCGGCATGGCTTTTTCTACGGAAGCCTGTGACAATTCAACCTGTTGAAAGCCTTTGCCCGGGCTTTT
>JAEUUQ010000469.1 GCA_016787505.1 Saprospiraceae bacterium
GCCACAGAGTTGGTTATTGGCAGTCGGCGGTCGGCAATCGGCTGCTTGGAAGCGTTGCATAGTCCCAATGCCAAGGAGCGAGATGACCTTCGTTCGTACCTCACGAAGATGTCACCTCTTTCGCAAAGTCGTAAAGTCGTATAGTCGCATAGTCGTATAGTCGCACAGTCCCAAAGCCACGGAGCGAGATAACACCTTCGTTCGTACCTCACGAAGATGTCACCTCTTTCGCAAAGTCGTAAAGTCGTAAAGTCGTAAAGTCGTAAAGTCGTAAAGTCGCACAGTCTCCCCTACTCCATCACACACTTCCCCACACCCGCAAATATCGCCAGCCAGGCCAGGCCTTTGATCAAAAAAAACATAAAGCCGGCAACGCCAAGGCGCTTGAGCCAGGCGCACCAACGGGGGGCTTTTTCAGGTGTTACCTCGGGTTTATCCAGCGGAGTCCGTTCTTCCATGTCGTGAGCGGTTGAGCCTATGCAGGTGGTTTCGTTTTTTTTAGCAGTTACGTTTTTTAATAAATAATGTAAAGGGAAAAAAAGTTGTAGCGCATAGACAGACATGGGTCATAAAAAAATATATGTGTTTCATAATGAGAAAATTACACAGTACTACCTCTTGCTTTTTTCATTAAAAATCCGTTAATTTTGTATATATACCTCGAGCCGCCAAGTTTTGGGTATGACCTGAGCTCGGGCGCGAGGTATAATGCCGCAAAGCCGGAAAAATCATGCATAACTTGTCCCGTACCAACAGGTCGGGATGATTTGACGGCGTGCGGTACACATCAACGCAATAGCCGGTGCCACTCTTTTCTACGCGCCTTTCCAACTCAGACAACCGGCTAATCCGACTTAAGTAACTGAAAATCTTTTAATTACTATATCCTTATAGTGTGATAATTGATTTTTTAGTACTACTTAACCCTTTTTATTATGAAAAACTACCTGTTCACTTTGTGGTTGATGGGCATTTCGATTTGCGTTTTGTCACAATCCGCTCCCCGGTTTAACTACCAGGCTATACCTCGAAATCCCAATGGCACGCCGATCACCGACACCCAGATTTCACTGCAAATGAGCTTGCTGGAAGGCGGGCCCGATGGACTTCTCCTCTACGTGGAAAGGCACTTTTTGAATACCGGCCCTCTAGGGCTTGTCAACCTGCAAATCGGCGCCGGACAGATAATTACAGGCGATTTATCGGCCATCGACTGGGCCGGTGGCGACAAATGGCTGAAGGTAGATATTGACCCCGCCGGTGGACAGAGTTTCCAGCCCCTCAGCGCCCAGGAATTGGTGAGCGTGCCCTACGCCCAGTTTGCCGAGCAATCGCGCAAAGCAATCGATATGTCACTACAGGATCTTACAGATATTAACGCGCCGGCGCCTTCAACCGGACAAGTACTAAAGTGGGATGGCACAGCCTGGACGCCATCGACTGATGACACCGGAACAGTATTTCAAGCAGGCACCGGAATCGACATTGCCGGAAATATGATTATCAATACCGGCGATACAGACCCCACCGACGACGTGACGAACCTCTCCGCTGCCGGTGGCGATGTGACGGGCACTTTTTCCAATTTAACTGTGGCCAAACTGCAGGGACGGCCCGTATCCAATACAGCTCCCACAAACTTGCAAACCCTGAAATGGAGCGGCACCGCCTGGATCCCTTTCGACGATACCTGGGGCAGCCAGTTTATCCAAACCGACGCTACGCTCACCGGCAACGGCCTGCTCAGCACACCCCTCAGGCTAGCCCAACAGGGCGCCATGCCCGGTCAGTTCCTCCAGTGGAACGGCAGCTCCTGGTCGCCGGGCTCTCTGCAATTTGCCAGCCTGGGCTGGCTGCTGGAAGGCAATGCCGAAACGGACCCCGCTACGAATTTTATTGGCACTACCGACAACAAACCACTTATTTTTAAAGTAAACAATACCCTGGCCGGGAAGATAACCCCTACAGGCAGTAATACTTTTCTGGGCCTGAATGCGGGCCTGGCGAATAGCAGCGGAATTGACAATACGGCAAACGGCTTTAGGGCGCTTTACGCCAATACAAGCGGTAGCGAAAATACGGCCATCGGCTTTGAGGCCCTTCGTTCGAATACTACAGGCAGTTTTAATACGGCCACCGGTATGTTCGCCCTGTTTGCCAACACCACCAGCAGTTACAATACCGCCTTCGGCAGTTGGTCGCTTTACGACAATACCAGCGGCTACAATAATACGGCTACCGGCTACCAGGCCTTGTATAATAATACCAGCGGCGCCAATAATACGGCCAACGGCTACCAAACCCTCTATACCAACTCAAACGGCGGGAGCAATGTGGCTATGGGCAGCCAGGCACTGTATTCCAATACCGGCGGCAATAATAATACCGGCGTAGGTATCGGCGCTTTGTATTCTAACACATCCGGTTCTTTTAATGCTTCCTTCGGGTCCGGCACCCTCAACCATAATACTACAGGTTCCAATAATAGCGCGCTGGGAAATGCCTCTCTTCAGTTTAATACGACTGGCACAGAGAATACGGCCATTGGAGAAAGCGCGCTTTGGGCTAATACCATCGGCGACAATAATACGGCTTCCGGCAGCAAGGCGCTCTACTCGAATACGACGGGTTTTTCCAATACCGCCAACGGCCATCAGGCTCTATATTCCAATACCATCGGCAGAGACAATACGGCTACCGGTATCAGCGCAATGAAAGGCAACCTGACAGGCGATTATAATACCGCCGGCGGCTCTGTCGCAATGTTTTCTAATACCTCAGGCAGCTATAACACAGCCTTCGGCGCCGGCGCGCTAAACTCCAATACTTCCGCATCCTATAACACAGCCCTCGGCTATCAAGCACTCTTTTCTAATACGACCGCTGGCAATAATACCGCTACCGGTTATCAGGCGCTTTTTTCAAATATCAACGGCTTCAGCAACACCGCCACTGGTTACCAGGCGCTCTATTCTAATATTTCGGGCAACTGGAATACCGCCCATGGGTATAAAGTATTGTATTCCAACACTACCGGCCGCGATAACACCGGAGTTGGATACCAGGCCCTTAACGCCAACACCAGCGGCAAAGAAAATACCGCCACGGGTTATCTGACGCTACAGTCCAATACTACCGGCGAGGATAATTCAGCTTTTGGCTATCAATCCCTCTACACGAATACGACCGGTTCTGCCAATACGGCTTGCGGGCAGGAGGCCCTGGTAGCCAATACCACCGGATTTCAAAATACGGCGGTAGGGGCAAATTCGCTCGTGAATACGACTACAGGCTCATATAATACCGCTATCGGCTATAACACCGGCCCCACCATGGGCGGCCATTTCAATACCACCTGCCTCGGGATTGACGCTACCGCTACCGGCAACAATATGGTGAGGATAGGCAATACGTTTGTCACTTCGATAGGCGGACAAGTACAGTGGACTTCGCTTAGCGACGGCAGGTTTAAGGAGAATGTTCGCGAAAATGTGCCCGGACTCCATTTTATTACCCGGCTCAGGCCGGTTACTTATCAAGTGAACAGAACCCAAATAGACAGATTTACCGGTACGGCAGCCAGAAAATCGGCCATGGCAAACCACGAAATCCCCCTCACTGGTGAAACGCTATCGGAAACTACCACCGGATTTATCGCCCAGGAGGTGGAAGAAGCAGCGGCAACTATCGGTTTTGAATTTAGCGGCGTAGACAAACCCCAAAACGCAAACGATCTATACGGCCTGCGTTATGCCGAGTTTGTGGTGCCCCTGGTGAAAGCGGTGCAGGAACAACAAGCGGAGATCGAATTATTAAGACAGGAAAATGCGGCGCTCAAAGCCCAATTTGCAGAAATGCAAAAAGTTATAGCCGCAATTGCGCCGGGGGCAATCCCGGTGAACTCGCCTAACCATTCCCAGAACCAATAAATCTACTCACATGAACTATGTCGATCAATTATGCCGACGCGGGATTTTCACTTTGTTGTTGGCGGGAGTTTGGGGCGTTTCCTGGGGTCAAACCGTTTTTTCCACCCAGGGCGGCTTTGAAACCATAGGCAATACCACCTGGAGCTATACCGTGGGAGAAGCCTTTACCGCCGGCATGACAGCTAACGAGCTATTACTTACAACGGGTTTTCAGCAGCCGAATATTTTGATTACAGGCATCAAGGAGGCCGGCGACGGGTTTGGCTTGCGCGTATCGCCCAATCCCGGCAGTGGACTCGTAGCGCTGACTTATGACGCAGCGGCGGGTCGTAAGCTGCAATTCGTGTTGCTCAACGCCATGGGGCAACGATTGCCCTGGATTCCTCACGATACGGATACTGGCAGGGCAAGCATAGATATGTCGCTTCTGCCATCGGGGCCGTTCTTGTTACAGGCCGTGGATACGGCTACCGGGGCGAGGGCAGTTATTTGGGTGGTAAAACAATAACCTTCAGTTTACTATCGTCAACTCACCGGGTTATTTAACCACAGAGTTACACGGAGTTTACGGAGTTACACGGAGTCAAAATCTAGCTCTGTGAAACTCCGTGTAAACTCCGCGTAACTCTGTGGTTAAAAAATTAAACGTTAATTAAGTAATACTCACCCCGATCAACTTACCAATACCAAAAGTAACCGCAGCGGCAGCCAGCCCGAACAATACCTGCCGGAAACCGGAATAGAAAATACTCCGCCCGGTAAACAACGTAATCGCCGCGCCGATGGCAAAAAGTCCCAATGTGCTCACGGCTACGCTAACGATAGTAGCTTGCTGTCCTTCGAGCACGATAAAAGGGATCACTGGAATGATTGCGCCGACGGCAAAGAGGAAAAACGAGGTCAGCGCCGCCGTCCAGGCTGAGCCGCCCAGTTCGCCGGGGTCAAAGCCGAGTTCTTCTTTGATCAGGGTTTCGTGGGCGGTTTCTTTGTTGCTCAGCAGTCGCTGCGCCATGGCCTGTGCGTCGGCTTTGGCGAGACCTTTGGCCTGGTAGATCAATGCGAGTTCTTCTTGTTCTTCTTCGGGATTGTTTTCGAGTTCTTCCATTTCGATGTTGAGCTGGCGCTGGTAGAGTTCGCGGGAGCTTTGCACCGACAGCCATTCGCCGAGGGCCATAGAGATAGAGCCGGCGAGCAGTCCGGCAAAACCGGCGATAAGGATAGCCTGTCCGCTGCTATCAGCGCCTGCCACGCCCATCACAAGGCTGAGGTTGGATACGAGTCCGTCGTTGGCGCCCAGCACCGCGGCGCGCAGGGCGTTGCCGCCGATATTGCGGTGTTTGCCTTCGAGGCGCGCCAGCTTGTCGCCGCTCACCGCCCCAGGCAAGTTGCCCAGGCTTTTGAGGATAGCCACGTGGTTCCATTCCTGACCGCTCACGGGTTTGCCTTCGGCAATCTTACTACTAATCGTAGCGCTCGCCAGGCCTTTTTCGGTATTCATCAGGATGGGCAGCACGTATTCGTAGCCAAATTTGCGGGCTATCCAGCCCAACGTGCGCGCCCGCCCCGTGGGAGGTGGCAGCTCCAGTTGGATACCTTTTTCAGCCTGCTGGGCTATGTATTTTTTAGCATGCGAACCTTCAATAAGTGCCAGTTGCCGAAATACGTCGGCAATGGTAGGGTCGGTCTCCAGCGATGCAAAGGTGTCGTAGAGGTAGCCGGCGTCGATTTCGGTGCGGAGCTGGGAGGGGAAGTGTATTATTTTGCTCATTTGATATACTTGTTAAGGCCTTTTGTTAAAGTTAAGTTTTTCTATTGTAAGTTCAAAAAAAATTGCACCTACTTCCCCACCACCTTCACCGACATCGGCGCATACCCTTGCGCGCTAATCGTAGCGATATAAATGCCTGGCGCCAGGCTACCCGGCGCCCACACCACATCGCCGGCGGGGGCGCCTTCTAGGATAGGGGTGTCTAATAAACGACGGCCCTGGCTGTCGCAGAACTGCAAGCGCGCATGCGCCACGCCCGGCGGCAAGCGGTATTCCAGCCGCAATTGATCCAGGAAAGGGTTGGGATAAGCTCCTAACGTCGGCGTAGATACTTCTCCCGATGGCGACGACTCCCCCACCACCGGTGCGCAGCCCGGCGCGTTACAACCCCATTCGTCGAGTTTGATTACCCATGCGCGCTGCGTGGGATCGGTGGCAAAGCCATAGCCCAAATACCCATTGTCTTCTGTAGGAATAAAGCCGTATATGACGTTTACGCCAATTTCATTGATATATAAAATGCGATCCCAGATAACGTCTCCCTCCGGGCTGATGCGCGTAAAGGTGGTAAAACGGCTGACGGTCTGAAAGCTATCCGTTTCTACCAGCACGCCCCTGTAGCCGCCCATCACGATGCTGCCGTCTTCTAATTCCAGTCCTTTGGTAAAAAAAGAATTATTCCATTCGTGGTTATACCGCCGCTGCCATAGCAGTGTACCGCTGGAACTATAGCGGGCGGCAAAAGCGTCAAAATCGGTAAAACTCGATGAGGTGCGCGCTGCCGTGCCCACCAAAATATCGCCGTTTTGGAGAGCGGTGATAAATTTGAATTCGGGCTGGTCGTAGTTGCCTCCGATAAACTTGCGCCACAACTCGTTGCCCTCTGCATCGGTCTTCAGCACCATAATCTGTCGGTAAGTGCCCGTGCGGTTGCTGCCGCCTACGGCAAAGCCGCCATCGGTCGTTCGCGCAATGGATTCGCCCGATTGAAAACCCGGGCCGCCAATTGATCGTTCCCAGATTACATCTCCACCGTTATTAATCTTTATCAAAAAACAATCGCTTGAAGCGGTGTCTATTTCTGTTGTTTGTCCGCAAAAAATATATCCGTCAACGCCGTCTGTAGTTCCTGTCAATATAGAGACAAATTGATCTGTTTCTTTTAGTATTTTTGACCATATCACTGCTCCAGTTTCATTTACTTTCAAAGCGTATACAATTCTCGTTGTATCACTAACAGGCGGGCCAGAGCCAACTGTAATAAATGAATGATCCGGTAAAGGGAATAAAGCTTCTCGGGATATAAATAAATGGTTAGTTGGTACTATAAAAGAGTTTTCCCATATAAGTTCTCCGTCTTCACTTATAGCATCTAAAAAAATCTCCTGGGTAGGTGTATTGAACTGCAAACCTACAACTAAATAGCCAAAATAGGTCTTGCCTACATTAAGTATACCCCTCCCTAAGCCCTCAGACGGAGGATAGGTAACATTAAAATAATTCTGGCTAAATAAAGGTGATCTTCCAAAAAACGAAGAGAAGATAATGAACATAATAATAAAAATCAAACGGCTGTTCATAGCAATATATTTATCTCCCTACCCGAGCTTGGCTCGGATAGGGAGAAATGTGAAGCTAATGTGATCAATCAAGCATTACGATGGGTAGGTTATCGACAAGATTATCACTGTCGAAGACATGAAGAACATAATATCCTGGAACTATACCGCAAGGTGTAGGGCATCTAAAGTCGGTATCTGAAATCGGCCCTAAATCACTAGACATTATGGTACGCCCAAAAAGATCTCTCCATTCTATTCGATAGGATTTTTCGCTAATCTTAAGGTTGAGATTAACATAATCACAAGACCTGGCAGGATTAGGATAAAAGGCAGAACCAGGTTTACTCCGGGAGGATGCTTCATTTTTTACAATACTAATTCCAGGATTTTTAACAGGCGTATAGCCCAATCTTATGTTTTTTCGCGACTTATACGCTTGTTGAACAATATCATGCACATCCTGGCGGGGAATATTCGGGTCGATTATTTCTTTTTGGCCGATGTATTGTTCCGAATTCAGGTTGCCACTTTGCACCAATCCCATACTGCCACCGGCGCCGTAACGCTGTTCTAATACCACTTTGTCCGTATTCAAATGCGGAAGCGCAGAAAGTAATACATCTAATCGCTCCGCTGCCAGCGCGCCGCTATCGGCCAACACCAGCCTGCGCACCATATCGATTGCCAGTTGGTCTTGCAAGTATTCTAATTCCCTGATGCGTTGCGCTGTTTCGGCCGGGGGTAAACCCCAGGCGCCGGCCTGGCTGATTTCTTGCTCCCACTCGTTTATTTTTTCCTGCTCACAAGGCCATGATTCGCCCTCGCAAGTGTTGGCGCCACAGTTATTTATTGTATTTTCATTATACTCGGAAAGCGTATTTATGATATTAATACCAGTACTATTCGCAGTAGGCGAATGATCTGTATTTAAATACCTATAGTAATTAAAAGGCGTAATACTCCCTTCTACCTCAATATGATAAAAATACTGCTGATCCCACCGGTTAGCGGTTGGTTCCAGAAACGAACCCTGGTTGGGTAACTCAGCGTTCTTAAGTCCCATCGCATAATTATCAGACAAATTTTGGGCCTGTCCATAAGTATTAAAATCATTGCACAACATCTGCAAGCGGCTGTTGTTGTTCTCCACCTGAATGCTATACGAAGGGCCGGGTACGTTGCCGGCGCCAAAATCGTTGCGCGCTATCAGGTTGGGGTATTCCTCTGCCGTGTTGTCGGTAATAATGCCGAATGCCTCTCCCGTGCCCAGCCGGTAAAATTCGTTTTGCGTTACGTCAAAGGCAGCCGAACCGGTAATAACTACGCCGGCGCTCATTTCATTGGCCGAAGGCATGGGCGGCACATAAAATGAACTTCCTTTCACTTGGGCATAATCCGCTCCAAACAAAAATATGCCCTGGAAATTGTTGTAAAACATGCTCTGCTCTACGCGCAGGATACCTGCCGGGCCGGCCTGGGCATTACCGGCATAAATACCCCAGCCCAGGTCGTAAAACCGGGAATCCGCAGTTACGATCACATCTGACGAATACATGTTTATGCCGACTGCATGGGGATTGGGGAATTGGTAATCGAATTCACAACCCTCCACAAGGCCCTGCGAGTTGTCGAAATACATGCCGTGGCGCAAATCCTTGAATGTACACTCGGTAGCGTAAAGTCTACTGTTTTTTGCACTAATACCGATTGCTTTGTGCGCTTCAGGGTTATCGCCGGCATGTTCTTCTTCTCCTTCCTGATAAGGATTTGAAAATTCGCAGGAATTGAACACAATTCCTCTGCTATTTAATAGCTGTACATGGCTTTGGGTAGCGCCACTCAAGTTGCTGACCCGCTCCTGTTCTAAAGAGCTGTCGTTCAGATAATACCGGTATATCGCATCACGCAATGGGGCGTCGTTTCTAAATTCGCACCCTACAAATTGCGTCAGCGCCGGAATGTATGGGTGCAATTCTATCGATACACTGATGCGGTTGTTGTAAAACCGGGCGTCTTCGGCGTAAATCCTTCCGCCGCTGATACTCCTGATCCCTATGGCGGCATGCTCGATGGTTGCATTGTTGCTGAGCGTCACCGTGCCGCGAAGGCCGCCCTGGGCTTCTACTACAATACCTTCCCACATCTCGTTGTAAAAAACGCCGCCGGTAGGCGCATCCCCATTTGTATTTAGCCCCAGCCGCCCCATTCCGGTAAGGGTTGCCCCGTTTATCTTTAACTTGCCGCCCGGCTTGACCCGTATATAAGTTCGCCTGGCATCATATTGAGAATTCGCCATATTAATAGTCGTATTTGATCCGCTGATAATAAGTTCGGCGCCGTCTTCTATTTCTATTTCGCCTTTTACATATTGACTGCTGCTCCAAGTCACCACACCGTTATAGTGATTTTATTATCGCTTAGGTCATAGATGGTATAAGTCGCGGCACAGTCGCGTTCCCAGCGATACCAAATCTCATCTACCCAGGCGTGCCAGGTCCAGAATAACGGCACCCGCGGCGAAGTGGGTGTATTCATTTCCCCTCCGGCCAGGCTGTGTACATCGGCGTGATAGCCTGTTTCCAGATCGTCGCTAAAAGAGCCTGCGTCTGTCATTCCACAATACCCTTGTGGTAAATAGATCTCGGGGTAGGTATTGGGGTCGAGCGGAGTATACGGTAGGTTCATCGTGATGGATGAATTGTCGTACGCTGTGCCAAAAATAGCCTCCAGGTTGGTGGGTAGCGGATTTTTAGGATCCCATTTAGGAAGCAAAGTAAACTGTTCGCAACCCATCGTTTCTTGCATATAAGCTTCCATTTTCCTGACGTGTGCGCGGTGCCAGGGTAAAAAATTGTTGGTATTATGTATGCCTGCATTAAAGTATTCGTCGTGATGGTCAACTACATGA
>JAEUUQ010000483.1 GCA_016787505.1 Saprospiraceae bacterium
ATCATTGAGCGAGGTCATCCACCAGGTTAAGGGCGCCACCTCATATGCTATCAATCAAAATAATTTGCTCAAGGAAAAATTTGCATGGGGAGGGGGGTACGCCGCATTTTCTGTCAGCGAGTCGGCTGTACCTGCTGTCAGGAAATATATTCAAAACCAAAAACAACACCACAAATCTCGTACCTCTTTAGAGGAATACAACGAATATTTATTACGCCATGGGCTAAATGATGCTGATGTGAAGGAAAGGGAATAAAACCGGGGACTGGAGGGAATTTTATATTTACGAAGACGCGCGGCGCCGGATGCACGGAGGGAATTTTATTTACGAAGACGCGCGGCCCCGGATGCACGGAGGGAATTTTATTTACGAAGACGCGCGGCGCCGGATGCACGGAGGGAATTTTATTTACGAAGACCCGCGGCTAAAGCCGCAGGCTGAATGCCGCGTGAATTATGCTTCAGCCCGCGGCTTTAGCCGCGGGTCTTCGTTCGTATGTCGTATGTCGTATTCGTAAAAAAAACGTAAAAAACCCGTATAAAAACCGCACACGACCCCCCCCTGTACGGTAAATTCCGCGGGTCTTCGTTAAATACAAACAAAACCTAACTTAGCGCAAAAAAATACATGTCCCTTTCTTCACAAAAACACCTCTTCCAACTCCCCGACGACGTGCATTACCTCAACTGCGCGTATATGTCGCCGCTATTAAAATCGGTAGAAGAGGCGGGCCTCAGGGGATTGCAGCGCAAGCGCAACCCGGCAGCCCTCACACCCGCAGATTTTTTTAGCGAAACGGAAGCCGTAAAAGCAAAATTCGGCCAACTGGTCAACGGACCCGCAGCGCAGATGGCCGTCATTCCTTCTGCATCCTACGGACTCAGCACGGCCATGGCCAATGTGCCGGGCCACTCCGGCCAACACGCCGTGACGGTCGCCGATGAGTTCCCCAGCGGCGTGTATGCCATCCACGATTGGTGCAGGCGCAACGGCACGACGATGCTTACGGTGCCAACCCCGCAAGGGGCCGTGGCAAAAGGCGCCGAATGGAACCGCCATTTACTCGAAGCTATCAATGCCGATACGGCAGCTGTGCTGATCTCTTCCATACACTGGACCAACGGCACGATTTTCGACCTGGAAGCGATTGGCCGCCGCTGCAAAGAGGTCGGCGCGGTGTTTATCGTCGACGGCACCCAATCGGTCGGCGCCAAACCTATCGACGTGCAAGCCGCCCAGATAGATGCGCTGGTAGTGGCTGCCTATAAATGGATGATGGGCCCCTACAGCATCGGCATGGCCTATTACAGCCCGTATTTTAACAACGGTTTTCCCCTTGAAAACTCCTGGATGACCCGCGCCAATGCCCACGATTTTACTTCACTCACTAATTATACCGACGCTTATTTCCCCGGCGCTGCCCGCTACGATATGGGCGAATTCAGCAATTTTATGCTTATGCCCATGCTCGACGCCGCTTTGTCGCAATTGCTCGAATGGGAGCCCGCCCGCATCCAGGATTATGCCGGCCGCCTCACCGCTCCGCTGATCGACCGGCTGCTCGCCCACGGCTTTGGACTCGAAGACCCCGACTGGCGCGCACAACACCTCTTCGGCTTTCAATTGCCGCCCCATATGGATAAAACCGCTTTGATGCAACTCCTGCAAAGCAAAAAGATTTATGTGTCTACCCGTGGCAGCGCTATCCGGGTTTCTGCCCATGCCTTCAATACACAAGATGATGTGGAGGCGTTGATGGTGGCGTTGGAGTAAGTCGTTTTAATTTGACGGGCACTTGTTGAGCGTTACCGCAAACGTACACCCGGCGCCATAGTCGCTTTCAAGGCTGATATGCCCTCCCTGGGCTTCGATAAACTCTTTGCTGATAGCCAAACCAAGCCCCGTGCCTTCTTTTTGAGAACCCGGAATGCGAAAATACCGGTCGAATATTTTGTCTTTGTATTGCGGTGCAATGCCCTGGCCGGTATCTCTTACTGCTATGGTAACCGTATCGGGATTTTCCTGGATGCGGAGATAGATGACAGAATTCGGGAAGGAGTAGCGTATAGCATTTGAAATCAAGTTGGTTAATACCCAGGCTGTTTTTTCGCTGTCGGCATATATTTTGGATACAATCTCAGGGCTTGAGATATCAAACGTGATGTTCTTTTGTTCTGCGAGTACTTTACCCGCCTTTATAGCATAATTCAAAATCTCTATCGGATCTGCAGGGAAAATACTCAATTGGATATTACCGCTTTCTACCTGCGTCATATTGAGTAACTCGCCGGTTATCTTGAGTATCCGGTTGGTGTCGTCTTTGATGCCGGTTAGAAGGTTTTTTTGTTCCTCGTTTAATACGCCGATTTTTTCGTTGTCTAATAACTGAAGGCTCATTTTTATAGAAGAAACCGGCGTTTTTAATTCATGGGAAACTGTTGCGATAAAATTGGTTTTTGCAAAGTCTAATTCTTTATAGGCGGTAATATTGCGCAATAAAATGACATAACCTGCGAGCTGCTCCGATTGCTCGCCGGTCGGCGTTATTTTTATAAATAAAATCTCTTTTTCAAAATAGCTTTCCTTGCCATTGGCGTATATTTTCAGCAAATTTTCTTTTTCCGTATTTGCCGTAGGCCCTTCAACCATCAATTGCCTGGTCAATGAGCGAATTAAATCGTTGGTAATAGCCGTTTCCTGAATAGGTTTTCCGATTAATTCACTTTCCTCTAAACCTGTTACCTGAAGGGCTACCTGGTTGGCGAAAATCACTTTTTTATTTTCATCCAAACCAATAACGGGATCGTGCATATTGTTTATCAGGGTTTCTATTCGCTTTTTTTCCATCATCAATTTGGCGAGGTTGCTATTATTGTATTCTTGTAGCTTTTCGGCCATAGTATTAAATGATAAGGCTATCTCTCTGAACTCGTTGTGGCTTTCAAAATGCACGCGTTCGGCATAATTCCCCGTTGCGATTTCTTTGATGCTTTCAGTCAGTTCTTTTATGGGGTTAGCTATGTTGCCGGGTAAGTTGACAAGTAAAATAAAGGCGATAACAAAGCACAAAGCGCCGGTTATGCCTATCCACAACCCCGCGTTTCGGGCAGTTTTTTCGGCTTGAATGCTTTTGCGGTGAATGGCGTTCATGTTCAATAACATAAGGGAATTCAGGTCATTGCGTATGAGTTTGGGCAGGAGGGTGTCCTGAAAATTTGCCTTCAACTCATTGAAATGAATGATAAGACTTTCCGTGATTTCTGTCTCGCCAAATTCGGTCACATTGGCTTGTTGCCGGGCTAAATTGGTTTCAAATATTTGGATGGCATTTTTTTCTGTATGGATTTCATCCACTGCTTTGAGCATATGTCGCGCATATTCCAGCGTGTGGTAGTTGTCTTCCAGAATATTTCTGGTATCAACGGCCATCGAATTGATCTGAAATATACTAAAGGCAGCCAACATGACTATTAAAATAAACAATAGCCCGACGCCCAGAGTGAGTTTGGTTTTTGTTCTCATGTTAAGATAGTATTACCAAATCAATATCATAACTCGACAATTTTTTTAGTAGCTCATTCAGGACATTAGTGGAGATCAGTATTTTAATCAGGTTTAAATGCGGTTTGCCGATGCATATTGTAGTAATTTGGAGCGCTTCTGCCTGCTCGATTATGGCATAGGCGATTTTATCGCTTTCCATTTTGATGATTTCGGCGCCTAGCTCGGTGGCCAATTTAAAATTATTTATAAGGTGCCGCTGCTTGTCCAGTGCAATTTTATCTGCCCGTTCCGCCGCAGTTTGTACATATAGAACATACCATTTGCTGTGGTAATAGTTAGCCAGTCGGGCTGTTTTCCGTATCACTGTTTTGGCCATTTTTTCATTGCTGCTGATACAGGCTAAAAATCTTTCGTGCCGGAATGCCGTTTGGGATATTTCGGTTTCTACTTTCCGCTCTACTTGCGAAGCTACTTCTTTTAGCGCCAATTCCCGAAGT
>JAEUUQ010000501.1 GCA_016787505.1 Saprospiraceae bacterium
CAGGCCGTCGTAAAGCGATTGGAGCAATACCTCCGGATCGTTGGGGTAGCGATAGCAGGCGTAGATCAGGTTGACGCCCAGGATGCCGATGGCTTGTTGCTGGAGGTGGTTGTCGTTGTCGAGCAGGCGCACATGAAGTACCAGGTCGTTGGGTTCACTGCCGGGGTGAAGCTGAAAGCGAAGTCCCATCCAGCCGTTCCCTTTGATGGTGCGCTGATAATTCAGGGCCGACACTGTATCTGCAAAAATAAAGAAGTTGGTATCGGGGCGCTCGTGGCGCAGGCGGGCAAACATCAGTTCGTATTCGTGGTCGAGCATTTTATACAATCTGCTTTCGCAAACATACCTTCCGCTCGGCTCAGAACCGTAAATATGGTCGGAGTACACCTTGTCGTATGCCGACATAGTTTTTGCGATAGTGCCCGCTGCGGCTCCCACTTGAAAGAAGTAACGCGCCACTTCCTGCCCTGCGCCTATTTCGGCGAAAGTGCCGTAAATAGACGGGTCTAAGTTGATTTCCAGTGCTTTTTGCTCGGTTTCTAACCAGCGCCGGCTCATGAGCTATTGTTTTATTAGTGCGCAAAATTAGGGAAATTGCACGTGCTTTGTAACACAACGAAAGTAATACCGTTATGGTTGACGAGCATTATTAATCAGATACCGGTGAAAAAGCAAATTGCCCTTATCGCAGCTATGAGTGAAAACCGGGTAATAGGCTTGCAAAATCGCCTGCCCTGGCATCTGCCCGCCGATTGGGAGCATTTCTGGCGTACCACTGCCGGCGCGCCTTTTATTATGGGCAGAAAAAGCTTCGAAGCAGCCGACGCACTATTGTCGGATTATAAAAATGTGATCATTTCCAATAGCAAAAACCTCGCTTTGTGCAGCAATTGCGCGCAAGCGCACAGCGTAGCCGAAGCGCTGCAACTGCTGGCCGATGAACCCCTGGTTTTTATCCTGGGAGGCGCCCAGATATTCAAACAGACGACTCACCTTGCCGACTTGATATACCTCACTATCGTGCACCACCATTTTGAAGGCGACGCTTTTTTTCCTGATATAAACTGGACGGAATGGGAGCTTGTGCAATCGACAATTCACCCCGCAGACGAACGCCATGCATATGTTTTTTCGATAAATATTTACAAAAGAATAGCTTAATCCATCATTTGTCGGATGTTATACATCAATATATGCCATTTATCATTGTAACAGAATAAGTACAATATGTATCTTTGCCGACTTAGAAACTCATTTTGAATTTTAGCAACATTTCAATATCATTTAAACAGGCTATCGGTTATGAAGAAAATCTTTACGCTATTTGCTTTTCTGGCGCTCTTCGGCGCTCAGTTAAACGCCCAGCTGGCGCCAGGAAGTATTGTACCAAACTTTACTGGTACTGACCTTAACGGCAACACCTGGGAGCTCTACGATTTGCTCGACCAGGGCAAAACCGTAGTTATCGACGTATCAGCTACCTGGTGCGGCCCATGCTGGAACTACCACAACACCCACGCACTCGAAGATCTGTACAACACCTACGGCCCCAATGGTACTGACGAAATGATGGTGCTCTGGATCGAAGGCGACCCCAGCACCGGCATGGCCGACTTGTTGGGCCAAACTGCCGCTTCGCAGGGTGACTGGGTAACGGGTACGCCTTTCCCCATTATTGATGACGCCGCGATAGGCGACATCCTGGAAATTACTTATTTCCCCACTATCTATCACGTGTGCCCCAACCGCATTATCAACGAAATCGGTCAGGTAGGCATTGATGCACTTTATGCAGCCAATGGCGACTGCTTGTACCAGTTTGGCGACAACAACGCGGGTATCCTCAAGTATGAAGGTTTTTCGGGCACGTTCTGCGATGCTATTACCTTTGCACCTTCTGCAAAAATCCAAAACCTGGGCCTCACGGCGCTCACGTCAGCTACGCTCGACTTGCTCATCAACGGCAACCTGGTTGAGACGATTGATTATGCAGGCAACCTGGAAACCTACTACTTTGCAGACGTAGAATTCAGCCCGGTTACGCTTACCGAAAACTCGGAAATCGAAATTCGCGTTGCTTCGGTTAACGGCGTTGCCGATGAAGATACGTCTAACGACGCTACTGTCGTCAACGTGAATCTCGGCCCCGAAATCGATCGCAACAACGCTACGGTAGAGGTGACAACCGACCAGTACGGCGTAGAAACCTACTGGGAATTGCTCGACGGCAACGGCAATGCGCTTGCATCGGGCGGTAACCCCGGCATATTTACCGGCGATGTAGCGCCTGGCGCTTATAGCGGTAATTCCACTTATACGCACGACGTACTGCTGCCCGCCGACGGCTGTTTTGAGTTCAAAATTTATGACGCTTACGGCGACGGCATGTGCTGTTCATTCGGCAACGGCAGCTTCAGCCTCGTTACCGACGAAGGCGAAACGTTGTTCACCGGTGGTCAATTCGGCGCCCTAGACTCCCGCCCGTTTGAGGTATTCGGAGCTTCTACGGTCAATAACAGCGCGCGCATCGTTACTTATAACGGCGAATCGGGCGTATTCTGCCTCGAACTCACTTATGCGCCCGAAATTTTGATCCAAAACTCGGGCGCCAATGAAATCACTTCTGCGGTAATCGAGGTGTCTGTCAACGGCGTAGTAGTTCAAACTTACACCTGGACAGGCAGCATCACTACAGGCAGTTACGCTAACGTAACGCTCGATGAAATCACCCTCACCGATGACGCCGATGTAGATTTCGTGATTACTACTATCAACGGCGAAGTTGACGAGTATGCCGATGACAACTCGTTTTCCACTTCTTTCTTCCGTAGCGACGATATCACCAATGAACAAGTGCTGACTATGGAAGTGAAGTGCGACCAATACGGCTACGAAACTTTCTGGTATATCAAGGACGACGCAGGCACCGTTGTTGCTTCCGGAGGTAATACGGTAGTCGGCCCCAACGGCGGCGGCGCTCGCGTAGCAACGCAAGGCAACCCTGGCGCTTATGCTCCCAATTCGCTCAATACCCAAGAGGTGACTCTACCTGTTGATGCTTGCTACGAAGTAGTTGTAGTAGACGACTGGGGTGACGGCATCTGCTGCCAGTATGGCACGGGCTACTATCGATTGAAAGAACCCGATGGCACTATCGTTGCATCTGGCGGTACATTTACTGACTATGCCACCAGTCCGTTCGCTTATCAGGAAGCAGTATCTGTTCCTGAATTGACGGAAGTAAGCCAACTGAACCTCTTCCCCAACCCCGTAAGCAGCGAACTGATGCTGCAATTCGACCTCAGCGAGTCGATGCCGCTTCAGATCAGCGTTTACAATGCATTGGGCCAGAAGATCACCACGGCTGTTTCAGGCAACTACAATGCCGGCCAACACACTGTACGTATCGACGCCTCTGCATATAGCAACGGCTTGTACTACGTGACGCTGCAAAGCGACGAAAAAGGCATCAGCAGAAAATTTGCGGTGACCCGTTAATTCGTCTATTGTACGACACAAACCACAATCAGTCCCGTTGTTGACTCAACGGGACTGATTTTTTTTAGAACTTGTTTATTCGTTAATTTGTAGTTGTTTTTTCTCATTTTAATTCTAAAAAGCATTTAACCTATGAAAAAAAATATACTCCTCTTGCTTTGCCTGGCTTTCGGCGTAAATCTGTTCTCCCAGGTTACTATCACCCCCAACCCGGTGATAGTAAGCAATGTTATGCCTAACGATGTGGAGGGTATTGCCCACAGCCTGGCAAAAAATACGCTGCCCCAGGTAAGAACCTATCGCTGGGATAGAAGCGTGGTACAAATGACCGAGGGCTGGACAGTAGCTGTTTGCGACAAAAACCAGTGCTATCTGCCAACCGTCGCCAGCCAGGAATTTGTGCTGGGCCCCAACGAAGAAGGCACGATGGATGTACACGTATATCCCAACGGCATAGCCGGTATGGCTATTATCGAGGTGGTCGTCACCGATGTAAATAATGCCAATAATACCGTTACAGGCCTGTATTATTTCAATGCGTTGCCTACCGGCGTGAACGAGGCAATCTGGGAATCCATAGATGTGTATCCCAATCCGAGCAACGGTATCTTTACGGTATCAGAAAACAACGCCGCTTCGCGCGTGCTGATCTTCGATTTGACAGGCAAACTGCTGCGCCAATTTGATTATGCAGCCGATCAGTGGTACGATATCCGCGATTTGCAGCGCGGCGCTTACCTCGTCAAATTGATCGACCGCCAGGGCGCTGAGATGATTAACAGGCTCGTCAATAAGATGTAAGATTATGCCTAAAGCTGCCGTTATAGCTTTTCTTTTTATTTGTAGCTACTTCCTGCTGCCGGCGCAACACCTTGGCCATCGCGAGGTGCTGCGCCTGACAGCCGGCTCAGGTAGCACTGACTTCTGGCAATCGGAGCCTATTTCTATACCGCTCGAAGAAGTAGCGCCTTTCCTGTCGTTTTTCATCGTCTGGCAAGAAACCGGTACAAAAACCGAGGTGCGCTTTTCAGCCGATAGCCAAAGTTGGGAAAACTGGCAGCCCCTGAATAGAGATGTTCACAACCCCGATAAACTCATCAGCGAACAAATATATGCGGATAAAACCAGCCGCTTTTTTCAATTGAGGTTGACCGGCCAACCCCAGGAACTGGAATGCCACTTCTACAACCCGGGTATTTCTACAGAAACAAATCTTCAGCCCGAAGGCAATCTGGAAAGCCTGGCCTGCCCCTGTGTGCAGCCGGCCTACCTCACCCGCAACCAATGGTGCCCCTCCGGCAATTGCCCGCCCAATCCGGATCCAAGCAATACTTCGGTCAAACATCTCATCGTGCACCATTCAGCAGGCTCTAATTCGTCTTCCGACTGGCCGGCGGTGGTGCGCTCGATCTGGGATTTTCACGTAAACGGCAACGGTTGGGCGGATATCGGCTACAACTGGCTTATTGACCCCAACGGACAGGTATACGAAGGACGCGGCGACAATATCCTGGGCGCTCATTTTTGCGGTACCAATGGCTTTACGATGGGCGTTTGTATGCTGGGCACTTTTACTTCCGTAACGCCCGCAACCAATGCAGTAAACAGCCTGCAATCGTTGCTGGCCTGGAAAAGCTGTGACTCAGGCCTGCTTCCCTTCGACAGCGCCTTTCACGCACCATCGGGTTTGATACTCGACCGCATCAGCGGCCACCGCGACGGCTGCGCTACAGAGTGCCCCGGCACAACACTTTATGCAATGCTGCCCGCCATTCGCAGTAATGTTTCGCAGTATATAGCCGATGATTGCGCCACGGTTTCAGCCTTTGACCCTATCCTGAATGAACTTTCAGTGACTATATCGCCAAATCCTGCTAATTCCAGCGTTACTTTTACCATCAAAAACCCACTCGAAGGAGAAGTAGAAGTGGCGATGCTCGACATGAGCTCGCGGCCTATCCTGGCGCCGCGTCGAATATTCAAATCAGGCCTCGAGATGCAACATACTTTTCCTGTCGACCAGTTGCACCCCGGCATTTATTATATACAATTGCGCATGGCCGGGCATACGGGGCTTTTCAAAGTACTCATTCAGCCGTAATCTTTTTTATATTTTTCAGGCAACTTCTTACCTTGGAATAGCACCAATCAGGCTATAAAACCGATCATTGGACCCTGGCGATCAATATCTGCTGCAGGCTTGTCGCAAAGGAAATGCGAAGGCACAGAAGTCGTTGTACGAAAAGTATAAGACGACCATGTTTCGCCTATGCCTGCGTTATGCGGGCAACAAAGAAGAAGCCGAAGATCTTTTGCAAGATGGATTCATCAAGGTTTTTGCCGATTTACACCAATTTAAAGGCGAAGGTCCCTTGGGCGCCTGGATCAGGCGGGTGATACTCAACGTGGTATTACAGCATTTGCGCCGGCAAAAACTGGTAACCGTAAGCCGGGAACTGCCCGAAGAAGCCGACGAAGAGCAAGATGAGACGCCTTTTCCCCTTGACGCCCAGGCCTTGACGATTTTATTGCAACAATTGCCCGCCGGGTACCGCACCGTACTTAACTTATTTGTACTCGAAAACTATTCCCACGCCGACATTGCCGCCAGTCTGGGAATTAGCGTCAATACCTCCAAAACCCAATTGCTTAAAGCTAAAAAAATGCTCCGAAAACTGGTAGCCTCCAGGCTGGCAGATAAAACATGAGAGATGAGAGAAGAAGAATGGATTAAAGCCGCTAATGCCGATATACCCGAAGCCGGGAACGGCTGGGATATTCCCTCCGGAGAGGTATGGGCAGGCAT
>JAEUUQ010000603.1 GCA_016787505.1 Saprospiraceae bacterium
CTGAATTTTCAGGAAGTGAAAAATTTCAACCTGCCCAAAATGAGCGCTTCTAATGTTGGCGCCAACCGCACCAGCGAGGGAATACTTACCGTCTTGTGGCTCGACGAAATGCTGAAAGGCGCTACGCTAAAAGACGGCGAAGCGCTGTTCGAATTGTGCTTTGTAGCCAAAGGCAACCCCGGACAGTCGAGTACTATAAAGATTACCGATCAACCCACCGCGATAGAAATCATCAACGCACGCGACCAGCTACTCAACCTGAAGGCAGTAGCCGGCAAAGTAACTATTGAATAAACACGCATGGATAACGGCGCCCATACACCCCGGCTTTTGTGGCAACCCTCCTCCGATTTCCGGCAGCAATCCCAATTGCAGCGCTATTTCAACTGGCTGTCGCTGCACAAAGGGCTGTATTTTGAAGATTATAACCAAGCCTGGGAGTGGTCGGTGGCTTTTCCCGTGGATTTTTGGGAATCGGTATGGCAGTTTTTTGAGGTGAAATCCCATACGCCGTACAGGCAGGTGATGTCCGACGACCCTATGCCCCATACGCGTTGGTTTGAAGGCAGTACCCTCAACTACGCCGAACACCTGTTCCGGCACGCTAACGAGGAGAGTCCGGCTATCCTTTTTCAATCTGAACGACAGCCGCTTACAGCCATTAGCTGGGCTTCTCTGCGCACTCAGGTGGCCGCATTGGCCGCTTATCTGCGGGCACAAGGCGTAGGGCCCGGCGACCGGGTAGCGGCTTATCTGCCCAATATCCCCGAAGCGACGATAGCTTTTATGGCTACCTGTGCCATCGGCGCCGTATGGTCGAGTTGTTCGCCCGATTTTGGCGCCAATAGCGTGCTCGACCGTTTTCGCCAAATAGAACCCAAAGTGCTGCTGGCCGTCGACGGTTACCAATACAACGGCAAGGCTTTTGATCGGCTGGATGTAGTGCGCCAATTATGCGATGAATTGCCCACGCTTACGAGGCTCATTCTCGTCCCTTACCTCGATGCGGGCGCTCCGGTAGACAGCCTACCCAAGGCCGCCTCGTGGCAAACCGCCACCGCCGATACGTCGCAGGCCCTTGTATTTACGCCGGTGCCGTTTGACCATCCCATCTGGATATTGTACTCATCGGGCACTACAGGGCTGCCCAAAGCCATTACCCACTCGCATGGAGGCGTACTGCTTGAACATTACAAATACCTGGCTTTTCACAACGACGTACACGCCGGCGAGCGCTTCTTCTGGTTTTCTACCACCGGCTGGATGATGTGGAATTTTGTGCAGGCCGCCCTATTGCTGGGGGCTACGATCGTATTATACGACGGCGGACCAGGCTATCCCGACCTCGACGTATTGTGGTTGTTTGCCCAGGAAGCCGGCGTTCAGCATTTCGGTACCAGCGCGCCCTACCTGGTGGCTTGCATGCGCGGAGGTTTGACTCCTGGCAACAAGTACGACCTTTCAGCGCTGCGATCTATCGGCTCAACAGGTTCGCCGCTGCCGCCTGAGGCTTTCGACTGGGTGTACGAACACGTTAAAGCCGATGTGTGGTTGTGTTCTATGAGCGGCGGCACCGATGTCTGCACCGCATTTGTGGGCGGCTGCCCAATCGAACCCCTCTATGAAGGCGAAATACAATGCCGGGGACTGGGCTGCGCGCTCTACGCCTGGGATGAACAAGGCAAACCTCTTGAGGACGAAGTAGGCGAAATGGTGATCACTAAGCCTATGCCTTCTATGCCCATATATTTTTGGAATGATCCGGATGGGCTGCGTTACCACGAAAGTTATTTTGATATGTACCCCGGCGTATGGCGTCACGGCGACTGGGTAAAAAT
>JAEUUQ010000533.1 GCA_016787505.1 Saprospiraceae bacterium
CCCACAAAATATTCCAGCATCATCTGGTCGCTGTCCAGCAACTTGCGGCGTATTTCGGCTATTGAGGGAGCTTCGATGTCATCATAGAGCTGCCGGTAGCGCTTATTGGTATTGAGTTTTTTGAGCAGGGCGTCGAGTTCATGCTGTTGTAGTTTCAGTTGTTCTACCAACCCCAATCTTTTGCCGGCATCCAGTTCATTCACCAATTGCCTTTCCAGGTCGAGCAGATGAGTGCGAAGTTGTCTTTCGCGCTCCATTAATCCGGGGTCAATTCCTTCTACGATTTTTTGTTTTTTTATAGATTCAAGTAAGATAAAAGCCTTGCTTTGCTCGGAATAAGACAGCAGTTGCTCAATGTCGGCGCCTGCCTGTAAGCCCGTAGCAATAGCGCCTTCGAATACCTTTTTGGTGATCTCTGCCAGCCTGGCTTTCGACCCTGCGTCGTCGTAGCTTTGTTTGAAGCGGTTGATCAGCTCGATGGCATCGTTGTAGGCTTGCATGGCCTCGGCAAAACGCTTAAGTCCTTTCAGCGATTTGGCTTTGCCTTCGTAGGCTTCTACGAGGCCGGGTTTGTCGTAGACAAGTGTTTTGGAAGAATCTGTAAAATAATAAGGGATAGAGGCTTCATATTGCAACAGGGCCTGTGCATACTCGGCCTGATCGATATAGATATCTGCTTTATTACTCAAGCTGCCGGCCACGTTGTTATTATTGGAAGCGGTGGTATCTTGTCCTTGCCAGTGTTGGATAGTGAGATCGACGGTTTTGTGCGCTTCATCAAAATTTCCCATCAATCGGAGGGCCATTGCTTTATTGTGGAGCGCCGCCATTTTAGCATCGGTTTGGGATGCTTTATCCAGGTATTTGACGGCCTGCAAGTAGTCTTTTTTTAGAATGTAGGCATATCCCAGATTGTTATACGTAGAGCCAAGTTGGAAGTCTGTATTATCCTGGTGCGAGGCGGCATAAGCTATAGCTTCTTGTGCATGGCTAATCACCTTGTCGGCTTCTCTTCTGTCCACGTATAGCGCTGATAAATCGGATAGCCAATTGAACACGCCCTCTTGTTTGTCTACATTATCATCTGGCAGTTGATCCCAATATATTTTTTCTTCCGTGTACAGGCGCAATGCCTCCTGCGTATTGCCTTCCTTCCCTTCAATTTTGCCCAAATCGTGATAAGCGCGCGCCGCGCGTTTGGGCTCGTTATAACCTTCCTTTTCAAACAAGTGTATTTGCTCGAGGCTTTTATTGATATAGGCTCTGGCCGGCACAAACTGGTTGACTTCTAAGTAGCACAATGCGATATTAAAATACCCTTTCACGATTCCCCCTTGCACAGCAAAACGTTGCTCAGGTGTGAGTACTTGCTCTGCGGGCAACTTATTGCGCAGGGCAATGCTTTTTTTGTAGTAGGAAACGGCTTCCATAGGGGCCTCATAAAGCAAATCTCCGCCTTGCTGATTGGCTTCATCGGCTGCTGCAATCGCCTCATCAACACTAGGATAAGCCTCTACTTCGGGCAATGAATCGACGATGTTTAGCGCGGGCGTTTCGGGCTCGGGCTCCGGTTCGGGAGAATTGCACGACCATACGAGCAAAAGCGCAGCAAATACGGCGCAGGGAAGTAGGAAAAATAAGGGGGTAGATCGCATAACAGTATGGCTTATAAAATAGGTTTAGCAGATCAGTGTTGTGCATTTGTACAACGCTGATCTGCAATGGGAGGATTGTAGAATTATCACCTTTTCGGCGTAATCGGCATAGTGGGCTCTACCTTTACGCCATCAATATATACCGTGGCAAAATACTGCTCCACATTTGCCGGAATGGGGTTAGGCAGCGTCCAATCCACAATATCGGTGGCGCAGTAGTAAATGCGGTCTACTTCTTGTACACCACCAAGGCCGGTGATCCTGGCCGTAATAATCAGCATCACATTATTGAGGATGGTACGAGTGCCTTTGTGTTTGAGGATGCCTTTTACATTCGCACCAGGTAACACCTGATCAATTTCAGACCACCCCGGCGTCCAGCCCAGCTTTGTTTTAGCGCTGATACCCTGTGTGAATGTAATAGGCAGGCCGAGTGTTCGGTATAGGGCGGCAGCATTTAACGTGCCACCTGTATTTAGCTTAGCAGATAAACCAGCTACCGGTTGGTGCGTGCGGGATATTTGCTGGAACAAATCGGATGTTTTGATGAGCGGGTTATGGGCTTTTACAGCGCCAATCACAGAGCTGGCATAGGCCGCCGCCTGTGAGGTGCCCTTGAAAGCCTGCCAGTCTTGCTGGTAAACACCCGATGAGTTGTAATAGCTGTAGGTGCTGAAGTAATCACCTACGGTGGCAATATCTACTAAACCTAATCCAAAGTTAGCGTAGCTATCCAAGTTATTATTTGCATCATTGATAGAAGTAACCACCAGCAGGTTGTCCAGTTTTTTAAATTCGCCGTTGCCGTGCGGCTTTTTGAAAAATACCGGCCAGCGCATGCCGGCGTTGGGTGCAGACATATCCTGGCTACTATTACCGGCTGATACAACAACAGGAATATCTTCCATCTCTGCGCGTTTGAGTGCATTGTACAATGGTAACGAAGGGACATCGCTTGGGTAACCCAGACTGAGGTTAATAACCTGGGCGCCGCTGTCTACGGCGTAGTGGATGGCGCATACCAGGTCGAAAATACTGTAGGCGTAGCTGGGGTCGGGGCTACATACTTTAAGGTTCATCAAATTAAGGTCAACATTGGAAGGCGAAGCATATTTTAATATCCCCGATAAGTGAGTGCCGTGGCCGATACTGTCATGTACTTGCCCTTTTTTTCCCACAAAATCATAACCTTCGTAATCGTCGGTATGGCATCCGATATTTGAGCCGCCATTGGCGGTACGCCTGTTAGTCCAATATACTTTATCGAGATCTTCGTGACCATTGGTGCGTCGGGGAGAAAGCAAGTCGCTTCCGGAGTCGATAATAGCTACATTAGCCGACTTAGGACTTGGGGCCGAGCCTTGACACGGCGGCGTAGTAACTGATCCTTGGCGAACTACCCAGGTTGGGTCGATTAATTGTTGACTCAAGCCGGAGGTGTCGGGGCGCGTTTTAGTGGTAGATGCTTCCCCCGATGTAAGTAATTCAATGGTATCGATGGCTTCCCAAAGCTGCAAGTACTCGATGCCATTGTTTCCGCAGCGGCATGACTTTTTAAGATCGGCATTTTCTACTTCTTCAAGTCTGGTAAACAGCGCCTCATATTCATCAATAGTGATATCATCGTCGTATTCTAAAATAAACAATCCCGGTGGGATTACCCGCTTGTATCCGATATTCACTCCCTTTGTGCCCTCGCAGCCATTGGCATCGCCAACGATAACGGTGTATTCTCCCGCAGCCAATTGGCCAACCACAAATTCGGAATCTTGGATATTATTTGTGGTGTTATCATAGTTAAGGACGGGATTCATTACTCGCACACTATACGGCGAATCACCGCCGCTAACGCCCATAATAAAACCGCCGGTGCGTGGTAGTGAAAAAGAAGAATCGGGATAGACGGCTTCAAAATCAGGAGATATTCCAATTTCATCAGGATAGAGGTCGAAATTGGCGTCAATAAAACAACCATTGCTTTGATCGGTAATCGTTACATAATAAGTGCCGGTTGATAATCCTGTACGCGTAGGGCCTTCTTCACTGCCATCGCTCCAGGAATAACTGATTTCGCCTTGTACATTAGTTAATGTAATATCAATTCGGCCGTTAGTTGCACCGTCGCACGAAGGAGGAGAAATTTCGTAATTTTTAAGTGCCAAAATACAATTGTTACTCTGAATTACACTGGATAAACAACCTCCTGAGCATCCATTCCCTGTGAAAACTACAATATTATAATCCCCAGGAAGTAAGTTACTTAGGGGGACGTCATAGCTATCTTCAACTGAAAAGTTATCAAAAATAAGCGTGTCGCTTTGGGGCCCCGTATATATCACTGTTAAAGGAGCAGTAAAGGACCCTCCACCACAATCATCAGCTTGTATCCTTACAATAATTGTCCCATTATCGAGGTAATCACACTTGACGCTTAAGGCATCTGAAAAAACGTCATCTTGAGCAGGAAGGCAAATAGGTAAAATAGCGGCAAATAATGCCACGGCCAAGCATAGGTTCTTCATAGGTTCACATTTTTGAGGCTATACAGCCCGGTTTTTCGTGATGTTGTTCAAAATGTTTCGGTAACCGGCTAATTATCAGTAGAATTAACGTCAATTACCATATGTGCAAATGTAGTATTTTTTGTTTTTTGTTAACCCAAATACTTTATATTAAATTTTATACATCAGAAGCTTGTGTGATATAGTTCATTGTGCGTATGCCTGTACTAGCGTAACTTGCACCAAATATCAGAATCAGAAAGAATGAAAACAATAGATCCAAAGTCCATTCCTACTCCGCAATTGCACCAATTGCTGGTGAGCAGTGTGGCGCCGCGCCCTATCGCTTTTGTGAGCACGGTAGACGAGGCGGGTACGCCCAACCTGGCGCCGTATAGCTTTTTTAATTGCTTTAGCTCTAACCCGCCTATCCTCGTTTTTTCTTCCAACCGCAAGGTGAGGGATAATACGACGAAAGATACGCTACACAATGTGGAAGCTACCCGCGAAGTGGTGATCAATATGGTGAATTATGAGATTGTGCGACAAGCGGCGGTGGCCAGCGTGGAGTTCCCGCCGGAGGTGAATGAGTTTGAGAAATCGGGGCTCACCCCCCTGGCATCCGATCTGGTGAAGCCCTTCCGGGTAAAGGAATCGCCGGTGCAGATGGAGTGCAAGGTGCAGCAAATATTGCCGCTGGGCGAAGGCGGCGGCGCGGGCCACCTCATTATCTGCGAGGTGGTGCGCATTCACATCGCAGAGGCCGCCTACGACGCCGAGGGCCGCCTCGATCCTCACAAACTTGACCTTATGGGCCGCATGGGCCGCGCTTTTTATGTGCGCGCAAGCGGCGACGCGGTACATACGATTTTCCAGGATATGGAGAAAGTGGTGATCGGCTTCGACCAGTTGCCGCGTAGCGCCCGCGAAAGTCGCGTACTCACGGGCAACGACCTGGGCGCCCTGGCCGGCATGGCTGCCCCTCCTGCTGCCGAGGCTGTAGAGGCGCTTCGCCAAGAAGATTTTGTGGCGCCCCTGCTGGCCGGCGACAACCCGGTGGAAGCGCTACACCGGCGCGCGCAGCAGGAGTTGGCTAAAGGTCAGGTTGAACTGGCAGCCAGATTAGTATGGCTGGCCGCTGAGCACCCCAGCGCCGTTACACTTCACTTGTAAAATGAAATTGCACCTGGGGGTGATTCTCCTGGGCAAGCTTTAATGTCCATGCCGATTCGGCCAGGAAAACCAGCTGCCCGTCTTTGTCCTTGGCTATGTCGCGCTTACGGCGGTCGAGGAATTCTTTGAGGGCCTTGGGGTCGGTGCTGCTCACCCAGCAGGCTTTGTGGAGGTTGACCGGCTCGTAGGTACACGAAGCTCCGTATTCGTTTTGCAGGCGGTATTGGATGACGTCAAACTGCAGGGCGCCCACTGTGCCGATGATCTTGCGTCCGTCTACATCGCGAGTAAAAAGTTGCGCCACGCCTTCATCCATCAATTCTTCGAGGCCTTTGTTTAATTGCTTGGTTTTGAGCGGGTCGGCGTTGTTTACATATCGGAAGAGCTCGGGCGAGAAGCTGGGAATACCCTTGAAATGCAA
>JAEUUQ010000539.1 GCA_016787505.1 Saprospiraceae bacterium
TTACGCTGGGCTTTAGCTACGATATCAACGTATCCCCGCTGCGCCCGGCCAGTAACTCTAACGGCGGCTTTGAGTTCGCACTGCAATACAAAATCTGCGGCCCCGAGCGCCGTGGCGTATATTGCCCCAATTTCTAGGAAATACCTGGTTAAGGGTTTATAGGTTTATGGGTTTATGGGTTTATTCAATACCTCGTAAACCTATAAACCTATAAACAAATCCCCCATAATCGTCATTCCATCATCTAAAACACAAACAAGATGTTCGGCAACGCCAATAAGGAAGCCAATAAGCCCAAAAGCGCCGCTGCTCCTGCCACCTCGTCAAATGCATTCAATACGCTGGTGCAAGGCACTACGGTAGAAGGCACTGTAAAAGCGGATAGCGATATTCGCGTAGACGGCGTAATCAAGGGCAAACTCTTTTGTGACGCCAAGGTGATCATCGGCCCCTCCGGTTCTGTAGAAGGAGAAATCAAATGCCAAAATGCCGTAATTGAAGGCCGTTTCGACGGTATACTCACGGTAGCCGAACTGCTCAATGTGCGCGAAACGGCTACGGTAAACGGCGATGTGACAACCGGCAAACTGATCGTGCAGTCGGGCGCTATTTTTAGCGTAACCTGCGCCATGACCGGCGCCAAGTCCGGCCCGGCAGTTATCAACAAAGAAATCCAACCAGGTGTCAAAACCGGAAAACCCGCAGAAGCCTGATCACGACGACCCCCGTCGCCGGCGCACCCAGGATTACATGAAGTATTCGGGGATGGCTATTCAGATGGGTGTCATTATCCTGATCGGCGCCTATGCCGGCAAACGCCTTGATGCCTATTTTCAACTCGACAAGTCTTATCTTACCGTGGCCATGTCGCTATTAGCTATATTTGCGGCACTGTATCTTACGCTTAAAGATTTGCTGCCCAAAAAATAATAGGATATGGAAAGCCGCACGTTTATTGCCCTGCTACTCGTCACTGCCGCTATCGGCGCAGGGCTCGTATTGGCCCTTCATATGGTTCCGCTCTTTCGCGAACACGAATTACTCTCCTGGATCGGCCTGGGCTTTTTCTTTTTTCTCAGCATTCTCATGTACCTGGTGGGTAGCAATGCCGCCCGCAGCAACAATAAAAACCAGTTTACTACGGTCGTGATGGGCTTTACTTTTCTCAAGTTGATGCTCACCGTACTCATTGTACTGGCCTATGATAAAATAGCCCTGCCAAGCGGCAAGTTATTCATCCTGCCATTTTTCGGGGAATACCTGATTTTTACTATTTTTGAAACCTACTTCATGATGAAGTTAGGGAAAACCAGCGCCTGAATATGAAAAGCAAACGCTACAAAGCTACCGTAAACCAAGACCAATTCGTTTTTGACGAAGCAGAACTCAATCACATCAAGGTTTCTAATCTTGATAACAACGCTTTCCACGTGGTGAGTGAGCAACAGGTTTTTCACGCCAAGCTGGTGGCAGCCGATTTTTTAAATAAAACCTACAAGTTTGCCATCAACGGCAATACTTACGAAGTAAAACTCGCCGATGAGTACGACCAACTGCTCGCCAAATTGGGCTTCAGCAGCCACCAGTCGGCCAAAGTACGCCATATCAAAGCCCCCATGCCCGGGCTGGTGCTCAGTATTGCCGTCGAAGCCGGCCAAACCGTGCACAAGGGCGATTCGCTGCTCATCCTCGAAGCAATGAAAATGGAGAATATCATTAAATCGCCCAACGATGGCGTAATTAAGAAAATCGCCGTCACCAAAGGCGCCGCCGTGGATAAAGGTGAGGTGCTGCTGGAATTTGAGTAGGGTGACAAGGTGACAAGGTGACTTCCACCTTGTCACCTTGTCACCCCTAATAATTTCGCGAATCAATCCCCCAGGTCAGTTTATCGCGCAGGGTTTGCAAAAAACCTTCTTCATTCAAGCGCACCAGCTTGATGCTGTAATCGTTTTTTCGCACCGCCAGTTGGTACGCTGAGGTGACAGTCTCAAACCGCGAGTCGAGCGTGCAAAGAAAATTCTCGGCGCGCCCCTCCACTTCAAAAGAAATCACGCTATCATCGGATATGACTATAGGCCGCACATTGAGATTGTGAGGGGCTACGGGCGTAATGACAAAATTGTTGGAATCAGGAAAAATAATGGGACCGCCACAACTCAATGAGTAACCGGTTGAACCGGTGGGCGTAGCTACGATAATGCCGTCGGCCCAATAGGAATTGAGGTAGGCGCCGTTGATATAGGTGTGGATGGTGATCATCGAAGACGTGTCGCGCTTGAGCAGCGTACAGTCATTTAATGCAAAAGGGATCTCGCCAAAAAGCGGCAGGTTGCTTTCGAGGTACAACATTCTGCGCTCTTCGATGATATACAAACCCCGCTTGAGTAAACCGATGGCTTCGCCGATCTTTTTCTTTTCAATACCGGCCAAAAATCCCAACCGCCCCAGGTTGATGCCCATGACGGGTACGCCGCTGTTGCGCACGTGGGTGATCGCTTCGAGAATGGTGCCATCGCCGCCCAGGGAGAGAAAGAAATCGAATTTTTTTACATTAAAATCGCGATAGCCTTCAAAAACGCCTATATCACGGCGAAAATCGACTTTGCCTTTCAGCATATCCAGATAAGGCGCATACACATAGGCATTGATACCTTCCTGGTGCAAAGCGTCAAAAAGCGATTGAAGGGGGATGTAATCAGACTCCTTCACCATCTTGCCGTAAATCACCACCTGCATAACTCAGATATTCATGTTGAGGTGTAAAAATAAGCCGCTTTCGCCCAAGTGGTTTACACTATATTCAAATTGGAGCACTTTATCGTAAAATAAAACCACGTCGAGCCCAAATCCGGCGCCCCACAACAAGCGATTATGGAGGAAATTCCCAGGAGTGGGGTAAGGGTCGTTTACAAAAGCAAAGTCGTTATTGGCCGTGAGAAACATTTTTATAGGCATTTCCCTCAACTGACCGGGTAGTATACGCAACAGTCGTAGTTCTTTTTGAAAAAACTTGTACCGCAGCGTAGCCTTGGCGTAGCCCATATCGAGGCCGTCAACTACGTAATATTCGTAACCGCGCAGATAGTTTTTCCCAAAACCTGCGGCGCGGTTGTCATTGTAGGGCTGTTGTTCGCGGTTCAATGATAACTTGGCGCGCACGCGAGAGCCCAGGCTCCAGCGCGGGCGCAATAATAAGTAGTGTTCGTAGGCGGTATGTATTACGAGTGAATTGCGATCGCGGAAAATGCCGAGGCCTTCTTTTTCGAGCGCCAGGAAATAATAATTGCCTTCGGTGGGGTAGGCTCTCACATCTCGATCATCGTAAGTAAAGATGTACGCCGCCGAAAAATTGCGCTGCAAAGTACGGCCGTCGAGGAAAAAATCGGGATTGAGCTCCCTGGCCACTATGTCGTCAATTTTATTCTGGCGATAACCCAGGGCAAAGGTATGTGTTACCAATATCCTCGGGCGGTATTGCAGACCCACGTCGGCGCGAAAGCGCTGGTAGAGAAAACGGCCGGGGTCGCGATAAAAAACTTGCTTATTGCCTATCGTAGCATAATTGATCTCGCGATTTTGGGAAAAAGACACTTCTCCGGTAATCCCCCACGTTTGTTTGCGGTTGAGATAAGGAAAAGAATAGCGCAGCCCGTAATTGCGGGTATACCCATATTTGGCAACCGCTTTAAATTTGTCTTTGCGGCCGGTGAAATTGAGGTGGGTAAATTCCAAACCAAAATTGAGACGTTGCAGCGACCGGTCTTGTTCCACCCACCACACATTAAAATTGCGGTCGGCCAACTCGAAGACGGGTACCGGGTATATATACCATGCTTCTTCTACGTCTATGCGAATGTGCACCCGGTTGGTACTGCCTTCCCATCCCGCAAAGCTAATTGTGGCTATATTGAACAGCCCCGTGTTGAGTACCATTTTTTCACTGGCCTCCAGTCGGAGATCCAGCTCCATCAACGGAATGGAGTCGCCCTTTTGGAAACTGAGCTCGCGCAGGATAATGAAATCTTTGGTATGACGGTTGCCGGAGATACTGATTGAGTCGATGTAGGCCATTTCAGCCTGTGCCGCCGCCCAGCCCGCGAGTTGTAGTAAAAAAACGCATAGCAAGAGTTTTTTCATAGTAAGCTTGTAGGGATGATGATTTCAAAATTGCGTTTTTACCTTTGCAGCGCAATAAAGGCCTAACTTATCGTTTTTATTGATTGTATGCAAGTTGTGAAAGATCAAAAAGAAAAGTAATGAAAACTAAAATCAGACTTTTTGTTGTTGCGGCGGCATTTCTGATAACTTTTGGCGCCTGCAAAAACGATGTTACCTCCACAGGTAATCAACAAACCCAGGGCAAAACCGGCAACCCGGCTATCGACGCACTGACCGGGCAAATCGCCGCTTCGCCCAAAGATGCCCAATTGTATGCCTCCAGGGGTAAGTTGTTTTATGAAAATGAAGGTTATGACGAGGCTATTCGCGACCTCACGGTTGCGCTTCAGATTGATTCGACCAATGTGGACTATCACCATCTGTTGTCTGACGTGTACCTCGACTACTTCCAGTCGCGATTGGCCTTGCGCACCATGGAACGCGCCGCCGCCCTTTACCCCGAGCGCATTCCCACCCTGCTGAAATTGTGCGAAGTGCAGTATACCCTCAAACAATACAAGGCTTCGCTGCAAACCATCGACCGCATTCTCAAAATAGATCCCCAAAACGGCGACGCATTCCTGATGATGGGCCTGAATACGCGCGAATTGAACGATACGGACCGCGCGCTCAAAGCTTTTCAAAAAGCCATCGAAATCGACCCCGAACTAATCGACGCCTGGATCAACCTCGGGCAGATGAATGCCAAACTCAACAAACCCGACGCCGAGCGTTACTTCGACAGCGCAATCCGCATCGCTCCCGACAATATCACCGCCATCCACGCCAAAGCCGACTTCCTGCGCGATAAAAATGACCTCAACGGCGCTATCGCCCTATACAAAAAACTCAATATCATCGACGTCCAATACGACGAAGGCTACCTCAATGCAGGTTTGCTGTATCTCGACCTCGACTCCATCGAACAAGCGCGCAAAATGTTCGACCTGGTCATAGAGGTCAATCCGATTAATATCCAGGCCTATTGCTTCCGGGGTATCACCCACGAAAAAACCGGCGCCTTCGCCAAGGCCGAAAAAGACTACGAAACCGCCCTCCGGATGGCCCCCGAATACGAACTGGCAAGCGAAGGCCTTGCCCGCGTGAAAGGAAAAAAATAGTACGCAAACCCATTTTTTTAACATTTAGGTGCAACCCTTCTTTCCCGGCACTGTCTATTCTGGATGTAAGTATAGTTGATCATGCTGATGCAACTATCAACGACAGCCAAAGGCAACGTGATGGAAATTGCAAGGGCAAGGGACCCTAAACCCACATTACTGACATTGGACTACAGCGCCACACACCGCGATCTTGTAGAGAAGTGCAAGCGCGGCGAACGCCAGGCACAGTTCGAATTGTACCGCCTCTTCGCGAAGGGCATGTACAACGTATGCCTGCGCATGCTCAACAACGACCAGGATGCAGAAGACGTATTGCAAAACGCCTTTCTCGACATCTTTACGAAGCTCGATACTTTTCGCTACGAATCGTCAATCGGCGCCTGGATCAAACGCATCGTAGTCAATAATTGCATCAATTTCCTCAAACGCAACCGAATGGCGTTTGAAGAATTGAGCCAGCAACACCAGGACGTAAGCGCTGCCGAAGAAGACCACGCTTCTACTCCCGACGGGCTTAGCGTAGAAGCAGTAAGACACGCCCTCATGGATTTACCCGACGGCTACCGCGTGGTGTTCTCCCTCTATGCCCTGGAAGGCTACGACCACCAGGAAATAGGCGAAATTTTGAATATCACCGAAGCGACCTCAAAATCGCAATACAGCCGCGCAAGAAAAAAAATGAAGGAGATCCTGCAATCGAGGATTACATTTTAAACCCGAAATCACCCGACTGTCCCTATATTTTGAAAACGACTTTTTTAAGTAACAGACATTTTGATATGGACCGTTTAGAAGAATTCATCAAAGCAAACCGGGAGGAGTTTGACCACGCAGTACCCGGTCTGAAGGTTTGGGCCCATCTCGACAAAAACCTCGAGCAACGCCGCTCAAGGCCGCTCGCCTTGAGAACCTACCTGCGCGCCGCCGCCGCCGTATTGCTGCTGCTGCTGACGGGTGGTATCGGCGGGCTCTACCTGGCGAGCACGTTTCAGCAAAAACAGGCGATAGCATCGGTTGAATCGATTTCTCCCGAATTGTCGGAGGCCGCCAAATACTATGACGCACTTTTTGAGCAAAAATACCAGCAACTGGCCAGCTATCCGCACGACGAAAGCATCGATGCCGATATCGCGCAGATCGACCAGGCCATGACCGAACTCAAAAAAGACCTGCTCAATGTGCCCAAAGGCAGCGAAGAACAAATCATACAAAACCTCATAAAAACCTATCAACTCAAACTCCAAATCCTGGAACGCATCCTGGACCAATTAGAATCAGTTCATCCAACACAAGAAAAAACAAACAAACATGAAATCGGTATTTAAAATAGCAGGGCTTTTACTAATCGGCGTGTTGTGGAGCTGGGTACCAGCCCTGGCTAAAGGCGAGTTTACCAAGACGATCAAGAAGGAATTCGATATTACGAAGGACGGCACTACCAGCATCTACAACAAATACGGCAAGGTAGACATCAAAACCTGGGATAAAAACCGGGTGAAAATTGATGTGCGCATCGTGGTGAGAGCTTCCAGCGAATCATCCGCTCAAAAGGTGTTCGACCGTATCAAGATCGCTTTTATGAATAACCCTAATTACGTAAAAGCAGAAACCACGATTGAACCTACCAAAAATGAATGGTTTACCTGGGGAGGTAATAAAAGCGACTTCTCGATTATCTACGAGGTGTATATGCCTCCCACTAATAAGCTCGACCTGGGCGCTAAATACTGCGATGTGTACGTGGCCGCCCTGCAAGGCGAAGCTACCGCCAATGTCAGCTATGGCAATTTTAAAATGGACGGCTTTTCCGACAACGCACGCATTACGCTTGCCTACGGCAACGGCACCCTCTCTAAGGCCCGCAATGTGTTTTTCGACGCCAAATACGGCAACCTGAATGTGCAGGATGCCGGCGATATCGAAATCAATAGCAAGTATACTACGGTATCGCTCGAGAAAGCCGCCGATGTGCGCAGCAATACCAAATACGATACCTACCGGATAGGCCAGGTAAAGGATTTCCGCAACAACGGCAAATACGACAATATTGAGATCCGCAGCGCCCAAACCGTTGTGGTGAGCTCGCAATACACGAATGTGAAGGTCGAAAACCTGGCTAAAAGCCTCGACCTCAACCTCGAATACGGCGGCGCCGTGGTGGGCACAATAGCAAAAGGCTTTAGCGATGTAAACCTGCTGGGCAAATACACCGACTTCAAAGTGGGCATCGAAAAAGGCGCTGCATTCCACCTCGACGCCTCTACCCGCTACGCCGGTATCAACTACCCCTCGAATATGACCGTGACCTATGAATACGAAAAATCGTCATCCCACGAAGTAAAAGGCCACGTGGGCGGCCAAAACGCCGGCGGCACTATCAAAGCCCGCCTCGACTACGGCGGCCTGCGCGTGAAGCAGGAATAAGAAAGTTTTTCCCTTTTTTCGCTTAGGGCGTTTCACAAGTCTGCTAATCAGGCCGACCTGTGAGGCGCCCTTTTTTTATCAAATTTATATTATCTTCGTGGTAGCCTGTTTGTTTTAAATTTTATAATACAATGAGTAATCAGGACGTACGCTGGAAACAACGGTTTCAGAACTTTGAAAAAGCACTACATTACCTGGAGCAGGCTATGGCCATAGCTAATCCTGATATAACGCAAAAAGCAGGGCTTATTCAATTTTTTGAAATGTGCTTTGAACTCTCTTGGAATCTTATGAAGGACTACTTGGAAGAACAAGGCTTCGAAGAACTTCGTTTTCCCAAGGATACCATCAAAAAGGCTTTTGAAACAGATTTGATTAGTGATGGGCATACCTGGTTGTTAGCACTAAAAAACAGGAATCTTACTTCGCACACCTACGATGAAGCAATGGCTGATAAAGTAGTGACAGAAATTACGGCTCATTATTATCCGTTGTTAAAACAATTGTATACGAGGCTTAAACCTGAAGCTTGATATGTATGGACTAAGAGACAGCGATATTGATGAAATTTTATCAGTGCTTCGTCAGTTTCCAGAAGTAGAATCGGCTGTATTGTTTGGCAGTCGCGCCAAGGGGAATTACCGCAACGGAAGCGACGTAGACCTTGCACTCAAAGGCGATCACATTACATTTTCCACTATCCTCGCTATTGCCGGCACACTCAACGAAGATACCTTAATGCCCTACCGCTTTGATGTACTCGACTACAATCAAATTGCCAATCCTGACCTGGTTGCACATATAGAACGGGTAGGTAAATTGCTTTATCATAAAGCACCCCTAGCCACGCAAGTGAATGAGCCGCCAGAGGAATATAGCAAGCCTTAATGTGCATCCCGATACAAAAATTAACTAACACACCTACCATGAAAAACGCCTATACCCTCCTCTTATTGGGTCTCTTGGGGTTACTCGCCTTCTGCAGCCCCGCTCCGCAGCAAAGCGATGCCATCACCGTACAAAGCTATTTCGCCGATCAGGAAAGCGGCGTAAAAACCGGCGGCGTGAAGGTGATTCCCATTACGACGCCGAAAGGCACTTTTAATATCTGGACCAAGCGATTTGGCAATAACCCTCGTATCAAATTGCTACTGCTGCAAGGCGGCCCCGGCGCCACCCACGAATACTGGGAGTGCATGGAAAGTTTCCTGCCCGCCGAAGGTATTGAGTTTATCTACTACGACCAACTGGGCACCGGCTTCTCCGACAACCCCGACGATACCGCCATGTGGGACCTGCCCCGCTACGTAGAAGAAGTGGAGCAGGTGCGCCAGGCCCTGGGCCTCAACAAAGACAACTTCTACCTCCTCGGCCACTCCTGGGGAGGCATCCTGGCGATGGAGTACGCCCTCAAATACCAGGACAACCTCAAAGGACTCGTGATCTCCAATATGATGGCCAGCGCCCCCGAATACGACAAATACGCCGAAGACGTATTGGCCAAACAAATGGACCCGAAAGTGCTCGATACCCTTCGCATGTTGGAGGCCAAAGGCGATTTCGCCAACCCCAAATACATGGAACTGCTGATGCCCCACTTCTACGCCAAACATATTTGCCGCATTCCGCTGGAGCAATGGCCGGAACCTGTAAACAGGTCGTTTGCCAAAATGAACCAGAGCCTGTATGTCACGATGCAAGGCCCCAGCGAATTCGGCCTCTCCGGCAAACTGGAAACCTGGGACGTCAAAGCCCGCATCCCCGACCTCAAGGCGCCTACGCTGGTCATCGGCGCCACCCACGACACCATGGACCCCGAGCATATGAAGTGGATTGCCGATAATGTGCAAAACGGCCGTTTCCTGCTATGCCCAAATGGCAGCCATATGTGCATGTACGACGACCAGGCCACGTATTTCGGTGGGCTGATTCCCTGGATGAAGGACGTGGACGCCGGTAAGGGATTGTAGAGACGCGATTCATCGCGTCTCCTGGCCACCCGGGTTCGTTTACGCCTTAGCTACGATTTTTTCAACCAGCCACCATGTTATTAGCAATAACACAGGCAGGGCTACCACGCCAAGGCTGAGCAGCCGCAGTTTGCTTACAAACCGCAGCACCGGGCCTCCTATCAGCACAGCTGCTAATACGGCGATCAGCACCGCATTGAGCGTGGTACTCGCATTCATGCTGCTGCGGAAATTGGATGCCATCAAGGTGAAAATGGCGAAGAGCAGGTCAAAGGTCCAGAGTAGCCAGAAAAGGATTGCCATCTTGTTTTGTTTAATGCGTTTGTTTACGACACGTTCCTAAACGAAGATATTACATTTGTGTGGACATGGCTCTAGTTTATTCATCACCACATACCATACTTATGAAAAACCTCTTTTTCGTTTTGTTAATGATTATTACATTTTTTGCCTGTACACAAACCTCCAAATCGGGCGAAGCCGACGCGACACAATCGGCTTTTGATACCACGGCCAATACCAAGGAAGTAGAAGCAGCGGTGCGTGGCTTTTTCAATTTTTACGATGCCTTTATGCGCACCGAAGAATTCGGTAGCGACAAATTCAATTTTATCGATAATACGGGCGAACACCTGAAAATTAAACCGGCGGAACTCGACGCTTTTTTAAATGAATTTCTGAAAAGCGGCGCCGTCGGAAAAGCATTTATCGAAAAAGAAAAAGCGCTTTATGCGGAATGCGAAAAACTGTGGGCCAACGAACCCATAGATGAGGTACCCTCGTGTATCGACCACGATCGCTATTACTGTGCACAGGAAGACATTACTGAATTTTATAAAAAAGCCAAAATTAAAGTAGCATTTGATTCCGATCAAACTGCTACGGCTACTGTTATGCTCGATTTTGGGGATGGCGCTACATGGGATCGCGTCATCAAAGTAGCCAAAGAAGGCGATAAATGGCTGGTAGCCGATGTGAATTGCGAATTGGGAGAATAGCGATTCAAGGCATTGATTTTATTTTACCACAGAGTTAAACGGAGTAAAAGGAGTTACACAGAGTGAGATATAGCTCTATGTAACTCCTTTTAATTGCGTAAATCAATTCACCGATTTAACAAACCTGGCGCTGCCTTGCCCATTTATACGAATAAAATACATACCCGAAGACAACTTGTCAACAGGGATTTGAAATGTATTAAATCCTTCCTGTATATCCACCCTGATTTTTTGCGCACAAATCCCTGCCGGGGTGAAAATCTCAATTACCGCCTGCTTAGAAGCATAATTGGCCACAAATTCAATTTGCAAATTATTTGTGTTCACGGGGTTGGGAAATACCGCGATAGCCCGGTCCTTATCGATCAGATTGTGGGTTGATGTAAAACTGCCGTCGCAGTGGATATTTTGGATAAACATCTGTTCGTAAAATTCGAGCACCGTCCTGTTTTCAAAAAAGCTGAAAATCATCTGGTCGTCGCTTCCTTTGGTCATCAACACATCTCTCGGATTATTCGGGAAAATATTGTCGTTGATCGCGGCCTGCCACAGCAGGTTGCCGTCGAGATCCGCTTTAACGGCATTGATGGTTCCTCCCGATTCGGCAAAGCAGAATACCGTAGAAAAATCGCTGCACATTTCGGCGCCGGAGAGGGTTGGCAGGGTAGCGCTCATATTCACGGCTTTTATGCCATTGTTGGTGAACATCAGGTTGCCGTCGATGTCGATTTTCTGCAGAGCTATCTCAGCCTGATCCTGCGGGCCGTTGAGGTAATTGATCACCAGGAAAAGCTGCTGCAAATCAGGGATATAGCTGATGCGGTATTTCTGACAGAAAATAGCCGGCAATTCCAGTGTTTTGACGCCGTCGGGGCCCCATAGGATATTTCCTTCTATATCCGTTTTTTGTACAAATACATAAGATTCTGAAAAGCTGGTGGGGAAAGTAATTGCGCTGTACAGCGAATTTTGTTCGTCAATGACGAGCTCCACATCCCGAATAGGCAGGTTGGAATAAGAAACGCATAGCGGTTTGGGCGATTTCCAGCCGGGTGCACCGTCTGCGTTATAGTTCATTACATAAAAATAGTAGTAAAAAGTACCCGGGATGCCTTGCAGGAGCACGGCATAAAAAGAGCCGTCGGGCAGGGGTTGTAATTTTTTTACCCAGCTTTCATTTTCAGCAGCCACCGACCATTGCAAATCGCCGTCGGCGTCGTACCGGGTTATTTTGCCGCCGTCGCCTCCCAGTGTGGCTATCAGGATGTGGTCATCGGGTGTGACGCTGATCGCCGATACCGGCGCCTCGCCTGCATTGATGCCGGTTTCGCCAAATAATATGGCGCCCGTAGGATCTACTTTCTGCAGGACGGCCGTGCCGCTGGAATTATCGGAATAAGCCAGGTACAGGTTCTCCTCGCTATCAGTGGCCGCAAAGTCGAAGCTCAGCCACGAAGCCGTGAGCGAAACCAGTTGGATGCCGTCAGGGCCGAATTTCCGGTTGCCGGCATTATCGATGAGTTGCACCCAAATCTGATAGTTCCCGGGTGCGCCGGTATAAAAAGTGACGTAGGTGTTTCCCGATGGGGTACTTGCCATATTGGAAATGACCACGCCGGGCCGTTCAGAAACGAGCGTATTGGCCGTCACGTCGGCGGTCCATTGCGCCTGCGCTGTAATTGCAAAAAACATCGCGCATAGGAAGGTTAAAAGCTGTTTCATGGTGATCAAGTTGTGAGAGATAACGAATATCTCCACAAAATTAGGTGTTTGGACAAGGCGGGGTATTGATATAAGTCAGCGGATTAGGTGAATTAGCTCGACTTTAGCATTTTACATTAAATATGTATGACCTCGGAGAGGTCGCATATTAAAAGGGCACAAATATGCGACCTCTCCGAGGTCGATGCGGGTTTTACTGTATTTTTTTCTATAAATGTTAGACCTCTCCGAGGTCTTTCCGGTTTTCACTCAAAATGATAAAGTCCAGCTTACTATACATTTCTAATTTCCCGTATTGCCGCCTAATAGCCGCATAAAATCGTCTTTATAAGTATCGCCAAGCGGGATTGGGTTATTTTTGATAAAAATTCTTTGCCTCTCGATATAGTCTATTTTGTCGAGCGCGACCAGGTATGATTTGTGTACCCTTACAAAACGCGGGGCGGGAAGTATGTCTTCGATTTTTTTCATGGTTTGCAAGGTCAGGATGCGTTCCGTCAAAGTATATACGGAGACATAGTCTTTTAAGCCTTCCACATAGAGAATATCGGAGAGGTCGACCTTTCTTATTTTTTGTCCCACT
>JAEUUQ010000543.1 GCA_016787505.1 Saprospiraceae bacterium
TGTGGGAAGAAATAGAGGGCAAAAGGGTTTGGCCCGAAATGGGGGGTGGGGGGTAGAGAGAGGGGGCGAAGGGTGCCACCTCTCTCTCGGTCATCAGTAGTAGATGTAGTAAATGCTTGAGCTAGATTGCCCTCTGTAGAAAACAAAACCCATATTGGTGTTACCTACAGATATAGTAGGCGTCTGTTTTGTTTGTGGGTTAGTGACGGAGTTATTGTGCATAGAGAGTATGGAAATATCTCCATACCATTTACGCTGCGAAATGACATAGGTAGCCCAGCGTATATGATCGGCATTGTCGCCATCGGAGTAGATAAGATAAATGGCCTGCGCATCGCCAATCATAGAAAGCCCCTGATTGGACTGCGGGTATTTCACCGTAGTGCCGGAAGTCTGAATATGTGCCGCAGAAGAAAAACTTGATGTAGATGGGTTGTACGTACACCAGGAAATCTTGTGGCTATTGGATGATGCATCACCCCATGCGAGGTACAATAAAGTGCCATCGGTAGCAATGGCGGGCGGCACGGAAGAACTACTACCCGAAACACTGCCGAGACCGGCCCACCCCAGTGTGCTGCCATCCAAATACCACAAATCGACAGCGTTAGTGCTTGCATCTATCGTGGTCAGGTACAAATTGTTGCCGCATACGGTAGCTGCTCCGGAATGGCTGGTAAATAGCGTTGTAGACAGAAACTTTCCGCTGTCTGTCCAGGTGTTCGACCCCAAATCGTATGTCGCCATTTTCATATTGGTCGTGTTGTCGTCTACATACAACAGATAAATTTTGTTTTGAAAAATGACGGCGCATGGGCTGTGGTCGCAAGTCAGGTGGGATTTATTAGTACCCACCTCAATAAGCGAAGCGCTTTTTGAAAATGATTTGGTCGACGTATTATATTGCATCCACATGATGCGGTTGCCGTTGTTTTCCTGGAAGAACACATAAATCTTGTTGTTGTGGAACACGGTTGCCGGATAGCCGTCGGTAGCGGCGTTGGAGTCGTTGATGGGTTCGTTGCCGGCCCAGGCTCCAGTGGTAGCTGCGTGGGTTTTGCTGATAGTCTCGCTGTTGAGAGTGCTAAGCGCAGCGCTGCTATTTGTTTCATCTTGCCCCCAACTTGGAAATTGGTAATAATTGACATTAATGGGGTCGTCGGGAGAAGAACGGTGAAGATCAATAACGGCACAGGCGTGGTAATAAAAACCGTCGCTATCCTTTGAAGGGGTTTTCATATCAGCATTCAATTGAATATTGATATTAGTATTGGCGTATTCCCCATCGGCTGAATTACTTTCATAGCTGCTGCTGCCCAATAATCTGCCTTTATTCAGCCCGTACAACCCATCCTGAAAGAGCGCGTAAGTATGTTCGTGGCCCCAGAACCAGGCTGCAATTTTATCTTTGAAATGCGGGCCGAAAGTAGAATACAGGTAGGGGTTGAGATAAGTAGGGTCTTTGTAGCGCAGGCGACCAGCTCTTGAAAACAACTGGTGGTGGGAAAGCAAAATGGTTTGACCGGAAAATTCGTCAATCCGTGCATTGTGCCAACTGGCTTCAGAAGATTTCAGCTTGGGGCAATCCAGGTAATCCTCGTCATAGTCGGCAACCGCCGAATAGCCGGTGGGGTCTGACGAAAGGCCTGACACCAGAGCGTTGTAGTCATCCTGGCCGGTATCCATACCCAAAAACTGCCATTTTGAATCATGGGTGCGGACACAGAAAAAGCTTTTATTCTGAATACAACCGCTTCCGCTGCCGTTCAGGCTGGTGAGCAATTGAAAATAGCCGTAGCCGTAAGAATAATATTCGTGATTGCCCGGGATAGTGAAAACGGGAATATGCGGATTAAAAGTATTGCCCAGCTCAGTTAGAAGCTCGCTTCCCGCCGCTGTAATCACATTAAAAAAGTTATTCTGGCACTCCGTGGGCAAGCCGGCATAGTAGATGTCGCCAAGGTGCATGATAACTATTTGTCTGCTATTGTGCTGCTGCCAAACGTATTTCCAGATAGACTTTAACAACTGCTTGGCGTCGTCATTACTGGTGCCCCAATCTCCCAGCATGATAATCCGGGCATCATTGTCCAAAGTCCAGGTTTGGTTGCTGCTATTTTTGATAAACGGAGAAGTGTCGCTGTTGCCGGTCACGCTGCTATACTGAATGTGTTTGCCCGAAAAGTGGTCATTGGCGTAATCGTAGATGTTGTCGAGGTCGTCCGAAATATTGTCGGGTACATCGAGGTAAGACTCCAGGAAACTAATGATGCCTTCAATAAATGTGCGGTCAATAGTAGAAAAACTGCCCATGCCGGCCCAGACTGCCAGGCAGAGAGCGAAGCCGAATACGTCCTCGTCGCTGAAATTGCGAATGCCGTTGTCATTGTTGTAGGTCAGCACGTCGCTTAAAAACTGATTATAGTCGGTAGAATCCATTGGCGTAGAAAACAGCATTTGCGACGTGTAGGCGTAATGATCGATAGGGGTGGCTACTGCCAATGTAGTGGGCGCCGGTACTGTTTTTTTGGCGCTGGCGGCTTTTGCGTGGGTATAAACGCCTTGCATGATATTGCTTTGCCTGATCTCGGCAAGCGATTTTTCCGGATGCTGGCGTTGTAGGGCGAATTCTACACAGCTCATCCACCTGGAGAGCTGCGCATGGTGGGTTGTGGTAAACCGATGCATAACTGTAGTTTAGGTTTTGGTGAAATAATCATGCGTTACGCTATCGGATACTTTTCGAGTAAACCAATAGAGATACAAGGCGCTTATAAGGCATAAGCACTTGATAATCAATTGACAAAATTTAGTAATTACTATTTACTTGACAAACATCCAATAGGATAACGACACATTGCAAAGATATTCATTTATTTAATATGGCATAATTTTTTTTGTTAATAAGTATTAGGCAGTTTGTTTTTTTTGCAAATAACTTCAAAGACGGAATGTTTTGTTATACCGCTTTAAACCAAGGCATATCGCATATTGCGCTCTTCCGGAGTTGGTGGATGGGTTGATTTTGGGATGTGGCGGCATAGGTCGCCCCTTCAGCCCTTCTCCCCCTCAAGCCCAATTCGCTCCAAATCGCTCCAAAACCCCGGATACGATTTCTCCACCACGCCGGGATCGGCGACCCGGATAGGGGCCAACAGGGCCAGCGGCGCGAAAGACATCGCCATGCGGTGGTCTTCGTAGGTGTGGAATAGGGGGGTAGCAGGCATGTTAAACAAACTGCCGTCGACGAGGTAGTACTGGCGGCCGGAGATGAGGCCATGGCCGGGGGGGCACTTGGCCAATATGACGCCTATCTTATCCAATTCCGTTTGCAGGGCCGCAATGCGGTCGGTTTCTTTGATGTGGAGGGTCTCCAGTCCGGTGAAGAAGCCCAGGACTCCCAGGGCGCCGCAGACGACGGCCAGCGTTTGGGCGATGTCGGGGCATTCCAGGAAATCCCAGTCGAAGATATGCGGCAACGGAGTATCTGTTTTTTGGAGGCGAACCCCCGTTTCAGTAAACAAGGTGGCTACGCCGAATTCGAGCATTATCTTTTGCAGCACGGCGTCGCCCTGCAGGCTATTGGCAAAAAGGCCTTCGAGGTGTAGGTCGCAGCTATCCGACAAGGCGGCGATTGCGTAGTAATACGACGCCGCCGACCAGTCGGCCTCGACGGTAAACGGCCTTGGAGAGTAGGACTGTGGCGCCACGCGGATCACCCGGTCTTCCCAGGTGTGTTGTACGCCGAAATATTCCATTAAGCGCAGCGTCATGAGGATGTAGGGGCGCGACACGAGATTGCCTTCGAGGGTGAGTTCGAGGCCTTGGGGCAGTGTGGGCGCTATCATCAAGAGGGCGGAGATAAACTGGCTGCTGGTATCGGCGGTGATAGACAGGCGGCTGGGGGCGTTGGCATGTCGGGGTTCGCCGATGCGCAGGGGCGGGTAGCCTTCCTTGCCGAGGTAGTCGATCTGTGCGCCGAGTTGGCGCAGGGCGTCTACGAGCAGTCCGATGGGCCGTTGCCGCATGCGCTCGCTGCCGGTGAGGGTCTGCACGCCGGGCTGGAAGGCCAGATAGGCAGTGAGGAAGCGGAAGGTAGTGCCGGCGTGGCCGGCGTCGCGGATGTCGTCGGCGCTATGCAGCAGGGCATCCAGTAGTTGCGTATCGCGAGCGTCGGCTAGTCGGTGAATGGGAAAGGTTTCATTGCACAATGCCCTGATGATCAATGCTCTGTTGCTGATGCTTTTTGAGCCGGCGAGGGCGATGGAACCGGCGATGTGGCGAGTAGAAGCAGTCAGGGTGATGGTCATAGCATCCTGGATTGGGAGTGAGAGAGTGAGAGAGGGAGAGAGGGAGGGATCAACGGTTCTCTCCCTCTCTCACTCTCATCAGGGGCGTTCCCGGCTAATCAACCAGATCGCGATAGTGTTTGGCTTGTTCGGCAGAAGATTGTCGGGACGGGGTAGCAAAATCCTGGTCATTTATGGGCGACAAGTCGTCGTAGTCATCGTCGTCGAAACGTTCGAAACGCGTGACCACACCCAGGGACTGCCATGATTGCAGCAATTGCAAAAAGGCTTCTTCTTTGCCGGGTTTTATTTCGATGCGGTAGTACATATTTGTGGTTTTACCTACGTTGGAGACGCGATGAATCGCCTCGCTACGTATTTTATTCTTCTTCGTCTTCGAGGGGGCCGTTTTTCTCGCGCAATTTGCGGTCGGCTGCTTCGTAGGCTTTTATGATCTCCTTTACCAGTCGGTGGCGCACCACGTCTTCGGCAGTCAGATAAATCGTGG
>JAEUUQ010000547.1 GCA_016787505.1 Saprospiraceae bacterium
CAGGCGCGTCGGGCAGCGAAAAGAACAGATCGTGGAAACCGGTCAATGCTTTTTCTACGGTGGTATCTTCAGGAGTGATAAAACGCGCAAAAGCGTCTTCCAGCGATTCGTGCCGGCGGTAATACCACTGAAAAAAGGTGAGGAAATACAAAGTGTCGAGATACTGAAACGTGCGGTGTTTGAAACCTGCAAACCTCGCGCGGTCTTTTTCTTCGTGATGGAGTATAAAATCGTAGGGCGCGCCGTCCATGAGTGCCACGAGTTTATTGGCGCTGGTTATGATGGTTTTGCGCTGCCCCCAGGCAAGCGTGGCCGCCCAAAAACCGGTGATTTCAATGTCTTGAAGTCGCTCAAACCGGTGCGCTACGCTGATAGGGTCGCCGTCAATGAATGCCGGCCGGTTGTATTGTGCGGCGCTGCGGTCGAGCCATTCGTGTATGTCGGTTTGCAGGGCCACATTACTTTTTTTCGAGGTTGTCAATAAGGGCGGTCAACTCATTGCGGTAGCCGGCTTTTTTTAGAAAAACAGGAAGCCGGCTGATCATGGAGGAGTTTTTGCGTATAGTATTGCGGGGTTCTATACCCCTTTCGCGCAGTTTGGCTTGTACAAAATTCCGGAGATAAGCCAAATGTTCGTAGTTGTAGGCCCAAAGCAGATGCTCGCGGAAATTGGTTTGAAGCCAGAGTCTGCACCCGAATACGGGGTCTGTTTTCCAGCCCTGGGAGAACGGTAGAGGTGTAACGGATGTAGCGTAATTGCGCTCATCGCCGCAATTGTCGCACTTCACGGAAATTTGCGGTATGATGCGATCAGTTTCAAATACGCTCATCCCCTGCACGCCACATTCCGGGCATCTGCGGCGTACCACTAGTCTCGCCGTACCGTACCACCTGCCTGGGCTTTCGGTATGAAAGCAAACCAGGCAGGTCAAGCGGTGATCGTCGGCTCTCACAAGGGCTTTGCCTTCACACCTGGGGCAATGTATGACGAAATTTTTTTCAAAATCACCCAGTGTGGCGCCTGAGTCGGCAAATCGCCGGCTATTGCTCATGGTTTGAATATTTATAAAATAAAACACAAAGTCCAACAGTCCAATAGTCCCTATCTTATTCTTCTCTAACCATAGCCGGCACCCGCTTGGCACGAAGCGCCGGAGGCAACGAGGCCAGCAGGCCAATGGCAATAACGGTAAGCGCGACTACTGCAAAATCGGGCGCGCGCAGACTAATAGGGTAAGCTTCGATGATGAAGTCGCCGGGGATTCTGATGATGCCTATTGTTTTTTGCAAAGCGTATAGCGTCAGCGCAATCAGGTAGCCCAGCAGTAATCCGAAAAGGCATAACAGCAAACCCTCCGACAAAAAGATATTGCGCACGGAGTTGTCATTGGCGCCCATGGCTTTGAGGATGGCTATGTCGCGTTGTTTTTCCAGCACTATCATCCACAAGGCGCCGATCATATTGAAAGCAACCATTAGCATCATCAGGCTGACAATGGCGAAGCTGAGCCACTTTTCTATTTTCATGAGCCGGAAAAATCCTTCTTCCTGTTGATAGCGGTTTTTTACAACAAAATCGGGGCCCATTGCTGCCTGAATAGCCTCATAGGTAGAGGGGATGTCAAAACCTGGGTATAATCTCAACTCGAGTGCGCTCACTTCGTTGTCGAAGCCGAGTAATTCGCGGGCGAAATCAATGGTAGTGATTACGTATTGGTTGTCAAAATCCTGTTGAATGACGAAAGTACCCACGGGGTAGGCAAATCGTTTGGCGAAAGGCTGCTCGAAAGCGCCTACCGATTCCCGTTTGGGCATGTATACGTTAACGGGCGCAAATAGGTTGTCGATGTTCACCCCCAGGCGGTTGCGCATACCGAGCCCCAGCACGGCCAAGGCCCGCTGGCCGTCTTTTATCCTGAATTGCCCTTCTTTTACTGTCGAGTCGATGCGGGTTACTTTGGCGTAGTTGTCGTCTACACCTTTAAGTGTGCCAAAATCCTGGTTGTTGTCGTATTCAAAAAAGGCTACTTCTTCCAGCGATTGTGATACTGCCTCCACACCGTATATGGAACGCAGTTTGTCCACCAGCGCCGTATCGGCTTCAAACGTTTTTCCACTGGCAGGGGTAATACGCACGTCGGGGTTGAAGTTGTTGTACATGCCCGTGATGAGGTCTTCAAAACCGTTGAAGACCGATAGCACCAGTACCAGCGCCGCCGCCCCCATGGCAATTCCAAAAACGGATATGCCGGTGATGATGTTGATGGCATTGGTGCTCTTCCTGGAGAAGAGGTAACGCTTTGCTATGTGCCAGGATAGGTTCATGCGGGTAAAAATAGTGGTTAATGTGCTGATGTGCTAATTTGCTGATGTGCTGATTTAATAAATTAAGTAATAATGTAATTATCAGCACATTAACACATCAGCACATCAATCAGCACATCATTTCAATTCCTGTCGAAGATACTGCCCGGTAAAACTGCTGGGGTGCCTGGCCACCTCTTCGGGAGCGCCGGCACAAACCACGCCTCCTCCACGGTGCCCGCCTTCGGGGCCCATATCGATAATATAATCGGCTACTTTGATCACGTCCATGTTGTGTTCTATGACTACCACGGTATTGCCTTTGTCGACCAGTTTGTTGATTACGGCGAGCAGGTGGCTGATATCTTCAAAGTGCAGGCCGGTAGTGGGTTCATCCAGGATGTAGAGCGTATTGCCGGTATCTTTTTTTGATAATTCTTCGGCGAGTTTTACGCGTTGGGCTTCGCCCCCGGAGAGGGTAGTCGCTTGTTGGCCCAGGGTAATATAACCAAGCCCGACTTCGTCCAGTGTTCGCAATTTGCGATAAATGGAGGGTATGTTTTCAAAAAACTCGACAGCTTCGCTGACCGTCATATTGAGCACGTCGTTGATGCTTTTGCCCTTGTAGATGACTTCGAGGGTTTCGCGGTTGTAACGCCGGCCCAGGCATTGTTCGCATTCTACGTATACGTCGGGCAGAAAATTCATTTCGATGACGCGCATGCCCGAACCTTCGCAGACTTCGCAGCGGCCCCCTTTTACATTAAAAGAAAAACGCCCGGGTTTATACCCCCTGATTTTGGCTTCCGGCAAATCGGAAAAGATTTTGCGGATATCGGTAAAAACGCCGGTATAGGTTGCCGGATTAGAGCGGGGAGTGCGTCCAATGGGCGACTGGTCGATTTCGATGACTTTATCTATATGCGCCAGCCCCTCAATTTGTTCGTATGGCATGGGGCGTTGTAGGCTTTTATAAAAGTGCTGGCGCAAGATGGGGTATAAGGTCTCA
>JAEUUQ010000007.1 GCA_016787505.1 Saprospiraceae bacterium
CTGTAAGCGTCCAGATGCCGGCGGCATAGTTGGCATTAGTTCCACACCCCACCGGGCTGATACTCCAATAACACGGCAAGCCGCCCACAAACACGGGCAGCATACAATAAGCCGAGCGTCCATTCACATCTGTAGCTGTAACGCCAACCATAACGGTTGTCCCGAGTTGCGTGCAAGAAATGCTGGATGGACTTGCTATAAGCGATGCAATGCCGCAGTTATCGGTAGCGCTGCTGACCAAATCCCAGGCATTCAGCGTAATTGAGCTCTCGCCGTTAAAAGTCAAAGTATATGAAGGCAGGCAGTTCAGCACCGGATTTTGATTATCCACTACCTCCACCGAAAATGTGTGCGTCACCGATTGGTTGGCATTGTCAGTAACCGTCCAGGTAACCCATGTGGTACCCTCAGGAAAAACAGCGCCGTTCAACGTACTCGTGTTGTTAAAATCATTCGTAAGCGTCACCGGTCCGCAGTCGTCTTCGCCGGTAGCATCCAGAGCGGTGCCCGAGATAGTATAACTGCACAAGCCGGGGGCTGTATTGTAGCTGACGTTGGAGGGCACACTGGTGAACTCGGGCAGTGCATCCGTTGTGGTATTTAGTCCCAGGAAAAAGATAATATCATCATTCGACGGGTTCAGCGTATTCACCGTAAACGAGTTGTCGCCGGCGCTAAGGAAAGAAGCCAAATTGTAGAGTTCATCATCGCTGCTGGTGGTGGAATACGGATCGGGCGGATTGGTTTTGGAGTCGCCGATGCCGCCAATCGTAAACAATGCACCATCCTGGTTTGTCCCATCATTGTAACCACCTGCGCTGGAAGACAATCGAGTTCCGTTTACGTTAACCAGAGAATACTGGCCGAATTCGGTGGCGCTAAAGCCGATACCCAGCGAAAGCAGGGCTTCAAAGCCGGCGTAGGTAGGATCGCAGATCGACTGTGGGAAATTCACGGTAAAGGTTTCTCCTGTAGTGGCCAATGCGCCGTCATAGATTACGATCTGTCGGTTGGCTTCCGCCGCATTGGCATACACAATGACCAAAGCCACGCCGTCAGTTTTGTTATTCGGAGTTTCTGAATTTACGGTAAAAGTAAAAGGCGAAGCAGACCCGCTGCCGATAGCAGCCTGCATCTGACTGGTTACATCTATGCGGTATGCATGGAGGAAACCGAAGGCAGTACTCCCCAGATAGGTCCAACTCCCGCTGGGGTAGTTAGTGCCGTTAAAAACGACTATCGGCGCGCCGGTAAAATCGTAAGTAGACGCGTATAGCCTGGCCATGAGTATGGTGGAGCCTGCAGGCACTATCGCGGTGATCGTCCCTACCGGCGTATTGTTACTACCAACGCCGTCAATAGACCAGTTTATCGAACCTGTTGCAGTGTAGGAAGCGCTAAGAATCTTTTCGGTAACGGGTACTTTATGATCCTTGCGCACTTCTTTTCCTTCTTTTGGTATCGTTCCCGGCACAGGGGCCTGGGCAGAAACCATCCCTCCGCACAGCAGTATGCTGATCGAGATGATTATCGATTTGATAAGCGTTCTCATAATAGTGCGTGTTTACAGTGATGGGAAATAACGAACACCAGACATCCTCGCCTGACATCTTGTTGTGTTGGGTACGCAGCACGAAAAGCGCTGGTGTTATGCTCTCTGGTAGCTTTTCAATGTCAAAAGGAGGGAGCGAGGATTACCTTATTAATTTACCTACAATTTAAGATAAATTTTGTCACTATATAACACCTATTAGTTTTTCCGGTATAGCACATAAGCTGCAAAATTGCTCCAGGTCATATTGTCTTTACTCGACTCGATGATAAAAGACCAGCTATCGCTGCCAGGCCGGTACACCAGCATATCCCGGAAGGGTCCGTCTTTGTACGGAATAGTAAAAACGATGGAATCGCCGCTCAAATAGCCTGCTCCATGCGGAATGGAATACCCTGGGCCGAAGGAGTCGAGCCAGTGTGCTAATATTTGCTTGCCTGTGGTATCGTAGCCGATAAAAACGCTGGCCTCATATTGCGGCGGGTTGGCAACGTCTACCATGTGCAACTCAGAGAAGGTGGCATTAAGCACGGGTTGAACATGCAGTGCATATTCCACGCTGTCGCCCATCACCTGGCCGGTCATGCGCCAATGGCCGTCCAGTTTTTGAAGCAGCGGCGGGCGCTGGTCGGGGACTACCGGCTTCGGGTTTTCGCAGCCACACCACAGCAGCGACGATAGTACCATTAATGTGGAATAGCGTAAAATTCCAAGGTATATTTTCATTGTTCAAACAGGTTATAGTGCCAAGTCCGCATATGCTGTTTCCAACGCACCAATAATATTAAACCATACGTCATTTTTCATACGCCACCAATCCGGGTTATTGCGGATCGACATAAGGTGTTCGGCGATTTGTGGTTGTAAGACCTGCATAAAATACTCTGGAAGTAGTATCACCGGTCGGACGGTAATGGGATGATTGGCCTGTGAAGAACCCGACACGGCCAGGTATTGCCCCCCGATAATACCTACATTCGGCGCCTGTTGGTAGTTCAGGCGGCGATAACATCCAATAATGCTGGATTTGTAGCGGCCTACGGGATTATCGGTTTCTATCTCTACAATCCCGTCGCTATGGTAATTGGCCTGGCCTAAACATACGATTTCCGGGTTTGCCCGGAACAAACCTTTGGCTTTTACTTGCGCGGAATGGCTATCTGCTTGATGCGAAAAATAAAACACCGGCTCGTCCCATATGTCGATATCTTCGGAGACCGCCCAAAACATAGCCCTGTATATCGGCCAGGTTTGGCGGATAAAATGCAGGATGCGTTCGCGTTTTTCCAGGCTCATCGATTCCTCCGGGTCGTAGGATTTGCTCAGGTCGGTGCTGTTGGTTGTGATGATACCCGCTGCTTTGAGTGTGTCGTCAATTTCTCTCAGGTTTTTGACTACCTCCAATTTGACCAAATAGTTGCACAAAACGCCGATAGCTCGGGCGGTTTGTTCTTTTTGCGCTTCGTTCGGTTGCTGTCTTATTGCCATCTCTTTCATTTGTTGCAAAGAGTTGCAAATTAGTGCAAAACTGGCGGATATACCTTTGTCGTGTTCAAAATTTCAAACGCCATGACAAGAAGTACACTTTTGGTTGCTATACTACTTTACTGCTGCGCCGTTTTCGGAGCGGTTTATATTGTAAAAAATGTCGTTCATATTCCGGCGCCATTTGACTGGTTAGTCAGTCTGGTCGTTTCCTGGGTTTTATTGGGCGCTTATTACAAATCTTTTTACTTCCCTAAAAAAGGATACAATCTCCAACTTGGTTTTCAGGCATTTAACCCGCAGGAGCAGTTGGCCGCCTTCGCATTAATGTTGGCAGTGCCGATGTTGGCGACTTTTGCTTTTATTTTCGGGCTGGAAATCCGAATAGCCCTTTTTTCAGTCGCTTATGCACTGTCTGCCGGGCTGGCCATATTCGGTCATGAAGTAAAAATCAGAAGCGAGTATACCAATATTAATGAAAAAAGCCCGCCTATACTAAAAATTTATTATAGCCGCACCAAAGCCTGGGTAATGCTATTATTGGCCTTGCTTGTCATAGCCCCCATGACGGTTTTATTTGTATTAGCATACCGGCATTCCGGGTTTCAACCGGTGTTGTTGTTGCCCCCCGCTTTCGCAATTTTCTTCGCCTGGGTTTCCCGGCGTTATGTGCAACGACTGCGCCACACGCCACCGGTAATTTCGATCAGCCCCTTGTATATCAGCTATGACGCTCCCAACAAACCATCGAAGGTAATAGACTGGAATAATATAAAGGAGTTGAGTTGGTATGCAGACAAAAGCAATAAGCTATTGGTAATAAATACAATAAATCAAGGCGAGGTTGTTTTGCAAGTCAGCGGGTTAGAACTGGAGCCGGCGGCAATTCTCGAACTGATTAACAGATACTACGACGACTACGTAAATAATATACCGCACACCGTCAAGTTATCCCGACCTGTCGGTAAGGGACAAGTTAGTCATAACTTTTCCGGCTTTGCGCCCCGCTTTGGGCGGGGTCGCCCCCGAGCTTAGGTCATGCCCAAAACTTGGCGGTGCGAGCTATAATAAAACCACTTACCAATGAGACTCTTACGATCTTTTTTAATAACAACTTCAATTGCAGCGCTACTAATCTCTCCGCTTTTAATAGCATGGATAATCGACTACTATCTGGATTTTCCTATGGAAATCTTATTTGGCGGAATAGGGTTTATCCTGTTCTTTATCGGCATGGTCTTCCAAAAAGAAAATGAAAATGCGATGGGAATCGGATGCCTGTTTTTATTATACTTCATCATTTTCCTGTTCTTCGGACCGGCCATCATCAGCCGTTTGCAACTGGCCTCCCACGATGTCAGAGGTGTCTATTATTCGGAAAACAAAACCGATTCCTTGCACATAACCGGCTCAACCAGGCATAAGGTAGCGCTTGAATTCAAGGGAGAAAAAATCGATGCAAAAGTCAAAGGGCAAACCATTTATTTAAAAAATGGAACCATGCTAAATTACACTGAATGGGATGAGCAATCCCCAAAACCAGACGAAACCATTGTTCACTGCCAGATAAGCGGAAAGCTAAAAGGGAATGCTATTTCATTTAGGAATCAATTCATTCGCATCACAACCGATTACGTCCCCGTAGGGGAAATGATTAATTAATTCACAATATCCATTACCATGAAAAAACGACTACAGGCGATACTCATCGCCTTAATGACAATGCTTTGTTTCCAAGCGAATTCACAACCTTTTTCACCCACAAAAACAAACCAAAATATGCTAAACAGACAAGTACTATTGGAGGAATTCCAGCAAATTTCCGGACGCATTTTCGAGCTGTACCGGGAAATCAACGCTCACCCCGAACTCGGGCTGGAATGCCACGACACGGCTAAGCGGATTAAAGCGACGCTTAAGGATTTAGGTATGCAGGAAGGCCGCGACTACAAAATATTCGGCCCCTTTGCCCAGTCGGGTTTCGCCATCGTATTGTACAACGGCGACGGCCCCAGGATCATGTACCGCGGCGATATGGACGCCCTCATCCTGCAAGACCTGACCGGCCTACCCTTCCACAGTACCATCGACGGGAGGCACCACGGATGCGGCCACCAATTACACAGCAGTCTGTGCACGGCCAACGCCGTTTTGCTCCACCGCCTGCGGAAGTATTGGAAGGGCACTTGTGTTTTCCTATTTCAGCCCGGTGAAGAAGGCCACGGCGGCGCCGAAAAAATGATAGCGGAAGGGCTGTACGACAAGCTGGGATTCATACCCGACAAAATACTGTTCACCCACGTTTTCGACCAACTGCCGGCGGGTGCAGTGGGCTTGCGCGCAGGCGAGACCATGGCCGGCGCAGCTTTCTGGAATCTGACCATCACCTCTGAAGGCGGACATGCAGGCCGTATGGCAAGCATCAACGAAGTAGCCAATGCATTTGAAGATCTTTTCTACAAACTACCAACCAAATTCTCTCCATTCGACGAGGTATTGGTGAATATATCAGGCCGGGAAACGTCCTCCGTAATCAACGTCAATCCCACAAAAATCGTGTTGAAGCTCAGTGCCCGCACCTATCAGATGCCCCACTTGCGCGAAATTGAAAGAAAAATTGCCAATTACATCAAAGGCCTGGCTATTATCCATGAAATACCCGAAGACAGCTTCAAACTGGAGAAAATTGTGGAGTGCCAGCCGCTGATCTCCGACGCCTCTATGGAACAATCGATGCGCCGGCTCATGACTTTGCTTGTCGAACGCCCTGAACAGGTGCGCACTATTGTGCCCATCATGTCGAGCGAAGACGCTCCCATGCTGGCTTACCAGATATTATTCCCCGACGGAAGCCGCCGCAATATCCCGATACTCATGATTCGCCTGGGCGTGCAGGATCCCGATGCCTATGACGCCGACTTCAAGCTAAAGCCGGGGGCCAAGGCGCCACTGGTGCATACCGGGCATTTTGCGCCTACATACGAAAAAGCCCTGGAAACGGGGGTGATAGCTATCGGCGGCGGGTTGATTGGGATGTTTGGAGGTGACAGGGTGACAAGGTGACAAGGTGACAAGGTGACAAGGTGACAGGGTGACAAGGTGACAAGGTGACAGGGTGACAAGGTGACAAGGGTTTGGGTTACTTGCATTCAAAGCCTTGTCACCCACTACAGCTTCACAAACCAATTCACACTCAGCCAGTACACACTGCGCGGAGCGTTTTCGAGAAACGAGCTAATGCGATAATCGGGGCCGAATTCCAATTTATTGTTATCGGTAAATTGGTAGCCGAGCAATGGAATGAGGCGAATTTCGAGATCATAAATTCCATCCTGCATTGAATTCAGGTATTCGTTGCTGATCTTGGCGTACCATTCGCCGGGGTCAACCGACTCGCCGTTGAGGGGTAACTCGGCGGTAAGGCGGTAGCGCAGTCTGAATTCAGCGGGTTCCCGGGGTTCGAAAGTTTGGTCGGTTGAAATGCGGTGGGCTAAGCGGAAAGCGTTGTAACTATTGACTATCGTAAATTGTTGAATCGTTCGGTGAACAACCGTAGTGCCACGCAGGCGAAACAAATAACCGCCGGAGAGCGAATTATTCAATCCCACTTTTTTCGAGGCTATAAAAATGAAATCGGACAGGTCGTATTTAAAAGTCGATACCGGTGAAGTAGAATAATCGCCTTGCAGGGCAAACTGCCGCAACTCGTATTTAAAGTTGACAGCCCAGCCGCGGCCTAACGGTTTATTCACATTGATAGCAGGTAATAAACCTACCCTATAATCGTTTTGCGCATCTGAATTTTGTATAAAGCTTGCGCAAAAAATAATGAGGCCTAAGAAAATTTTAGTACTCAAGGTTATCAATATTTTTAAATTGAATTTGTGCAGTACTCAGATGTTGACCTTTTTCATCAAATACAATTTCGAACAAAACAACCTTCCTTATTAGTCTGGTTTTTACAATTAATTCATAGCGGGTGGTGATATCTTGTGTTTTTTTGTCGTTTAAAAAATGTAATACGGAATCAGAAGCGCCTGAATGTTGCACTTGAATTTTTTCAATTTTAAAAAAACCATAATTGGCATCGAGGAATGTAATTATCTGGTCCTGTACCGACTTTGATACGTCCGGCCATTTTATTTCTATTTCGACATCCTGTAATTTTCCATCTACATCAAACTCAATACTATATTTCGTTTTATGGGTTTTAAATTTGGCTTCAATCGAATTGCCGGTATTATTTTCTTCGAAATACCATTTAACTTTTTCTTGAAAGTGAAGGGAATCAATAAATGCCTGGGCATTTGCCGGGACGGAAGAATTTTTCAGGCGGTATTCTTTTTCGAATTTGGTTTGGGCTTGTATAACATTTAATGACAGGAAAATAATGACGAATGTTGTTAAGTTTTTAGGATTCATCATTGAATATTTTACCACAGAGTTACACGGAGTTTACACAGAGTTTCACGGAGTCAAAATCATGCTCTGTGTCACTCCGTGTAAACTCCGTGTAACTCTGTGGTTAATTAAACCACACTATTCTGCTTTTTTTATCGAAAATCCGACGGCCAGGTTTTCCCATTTAATATTGACAAAACCGACGGTATCGCGCACGACGGCGTCGAAAGTCAGGCGTTCGTTGAATTCGGGGGCAGAACCTGCTTTGGCAGCTACGCGCAGGGCGTCTTCTTTTTCGTTGTAATTGTAGGCGCCCCATTGGTCGGCTACCTTATTAAAGACGATCACCCATTCTTCTTCACCGGGGATAGTGAACAGGGCGTATTTGCCGGCAGTCAGGTGGTGGCCTTGTACCATTGCATCGTGGCTGATTGAAAAAGTAGTGGCCTCATTAGCGCCGGTACGCCATAATTTGCCGTAGGGCACCAGTTCGCCCCAAATAGTACGCCCTTTTACGGCAGGGCTATTGTATTCGATGACTACTTTGAGGTCGCCGATGGCAGTTTCCATCTTAGCGGGCGGGCTCGGGCGCTTCGACTTATCTTGTTGTGCGTACAGGCTTCCCATAGCCGTGCTAAGGATCAGTAATACGAAGAGTGATTTTTTTAGCATGGTAGCGATATTTTGGAAATGAATGATTTTCACACAAAACCCGCCAATTGGACTAATTGTTCAAACGGGTGTGAATTTGAATATCTTTGATATTGATAGCTACTTAATGAGGGTGGCGTAGCCCTTGATTTCGATGCGGCTTCCCCGGGGTTCGTCGTAGGAGACAAGCACCAGGTAGACTCCGGCGGGCGCCTCGGGGCCGTTGTTGCCTTTGCGGCCGTTCCAGGACTGGTCGGGGTTTGTGGTTTCGAAGACCAATTCGCCCCAACGGTTCCAGATACTCATGCGGAAGTTGGTGGCGCCATCCATGATGCCTTCGCCTTTGAATCCGTCATTCACCGAATCACCGTTTGGGGTAAAGGCGTTGGGCAGAAAATACCGCACTTCGGGTTTGATGTCGATATATTGAATCAGCGTATCCTTACAGCCGCTGGGATGCGTCACGATTTGCAAAACGGTATACAACCCGGTGTCGCGATAGGTATGTATGGGGCTGGGCAGATTAGAGGTGCGGTTATCGCCAAAATTCCACTCCCATTTTACGGCGCCTTGCGACGCGTCGGTGAAAGTCACCGTCGGCTCAATGCTGCTGGGGTTGTCGGGAATGAAGGTAAACCCGGCTTCGGGCGAAGGCCTTACCGTGATGAGTTCGTTGAATACGGTATCCGTCTGGCAGCCAATAGGCGAAATAATCTCCAGGCTGACGGTATAGGTGCCTGGCGATTCGTAGATATACACCGGGCTGATCTCGCCAGAGGAGCCTCCGTCGCCAAACTGCCAGGTGATATCGTAGGTCGAATCAATGGGAAAAGACAAATTATTAAACCTGATCCTCGCCGGCACGCAGCCCTGGAATTCGCTGGGCGATATTACGATGAGCGCCGGCACGGGGTAATAATTGATGATCCGGGTGATTTGATCCACGCATTGGTTGGTATCGGTGACTTCGAGGGTTACCGGAATTTCTCCGGGTTGCTGGTAAATATGAAAAGGATTTTGGAGGGCGCTGTTGCCTCCATCGCCGAAATTCCAATTCCAGGAGGTCAGGCAGCAACTACCCGTGGTCGACAAGTCGGTAAACGTCACAGGTCCGGCTACGCAAGTGTCATAGTCGTAAGAAAAATCGGCTTCGATGGCCGGGAAAATATTTACAGCTATGCGCGCCGTATCGCCGCAGTCGGTGCCGGGGTTTAGAATGAGGTCGCCGGTGTATTGCCCCACGCCGGGGAAAGTTACGGTAGGGTTCCAGTTGTTATTGCCGGTCAGTGAGAGGGTGTCGTTGCCTATATGAAAGCGCCATTCAAACTGATCAATATATATGCGTTGGAAACTTTCATTTACAAAAGAGATGGTGTTATTTCCGCAAGAATTGATAACAAATTGCTGATTATTAACTACCTCATCGGATTCCACTTCGGCTACTACCGTAGGGTCGCAACGGGCCACGTTGAACTGAAAGTCGCGAAAAACCTTGCTTAGCAGTATGCCGTTGCGGTATTCCGACACGCAGACGCCCACCACGTATTGTCCCTGTACAATAGGTGTGCCGGTAATTAGTCCGGTGGTAGGATTGATAGAAATCACCGGGCTACCGCCCATAGGCTGGCTGGGCGTATAGGCCGGCGCCACAAAATCGACGGTATTATAAGGAGGCGGACAAGCGGGGTTGGGGTTGGCGCCCCAGCACTGGGTGTAATTGACGGGGTCGAGTGCAGGGCCGCCTCCGAGAAGTGGCGGGCAGAATTCGTAGACTAGCTGGTCTCCTTCTGCATCGGTAGCGGAATGGTCGAAGGCCAGGGATTCTCCTGCGCAAATGACCGTGGGCGGAAATTCGTCAAATACAGGGCTGCTATTGCAAACCTGCTGGGCGGCGGGTGTTATTTCAATGGTATATGTGGCGCCTGAGTCGCCCGGATCCAGGATATTGTTAATCGTAATATTGCGGCAGCAACGCTGATAAGAGATATGGTAACTCTGGTTCGATTGCGGCAGGTTGAGCGTAAATTGGTAAATGCCTTCTTCCACGCAAACGTTTGGGGGAATAAGGCAGGGGTAATCGGGCGCCTCGATGTTTTCAACGGGCCCCAGAGGCACATTGATGCGAGTGAACCATTCATTTTGGCTTAGGCTATTGCAGGGCGTACCTTGTCCGCAGCGATACACAGCGATAAATGCTTGCGGATCGAAATCGGCGCACATCGTGCAGTTGCAGTCGCGGTAAATTTTTAAAGTGAATTCGTAATTATTGCCGCCCAGGCACTCGTAGGTCATCACCCCGCCGATAATATGCCTGCCGTAGAGGCCGGCACTCATAAATCCAAAGAAAAGTATAAGCGCAAGGCTTTTATTGCGTAGTTTCATAGCACTATTACACGTTCGACAGGCAAAGTAATAAAATTTGCGTAATGAGATTGCAATCTACACAACAAATGAGCGCTTCTTTGGGGTCAGTGGCAAGCTATCAAAGTATTATGCCATTAAAATGCCACGCTTTATTATTTTTGCAGCGCTTTTTCATTTTCAAACTATCAACAGCAATACAATGCCATATCTTTTCACATCCGAATCAGTTGCCGAAGGGCATCCCGATAAGATTGCCGACCAGATCTCCGATGCGCTGGTTGATAATTTTCTAGCTTTCGACCCCCATTCCAAAGTTGCATGTGAAACGCTGGTCACTACAGGCCAGGTCATCCTCGCCGGTGAAGTCAAATCGAATGTATATCTCGATGTACAGCAAATCGCCCGCGAAGTGATTCGCCGCATTGGTTATACCAAGTCGGACTATATGTTTGACGCCAACTCCTGTGGTATCCTCTCGGCCATCCACGAGCAATCGCCCGATATCAACCGCGGGGTAGAGCGCGCCAACCCGGAAGACCAGGGCGCCGGCGACCAGGGTATGATGTTTGGCTATGCCACCCACGAAACCGATAATTACATGCCGCTGGCCGTCGACCTGGCGCATAAGATACTGATCGAGCTGGCTGCCATCCGCCGGGAAGGAAACCAGATGACTTACCTACGCCCCGATGCCAAGTCGCAGGTCACCATCGAATACCAGGACGACCACACTCCCTCGCGCATCGACACCATCGTAGTATCAACCCAGCACGACGAATTCGACCAGGACGAAGCCATGCTGGCCAAAATCCGCCAGGATGTGATCCAAATCGTTATTCCCAGGTTAAAATCCAGGTTGTCGCCCAATATCCAGCGTTTGTTCAACGACCAGATCATCTACCACGTGAACCCCACCGGCAAATTTGTGATTGGCGGCCCACATGGGGATACCGGACTTACCGGCCGTAAGATCATTGTGGACACATACGGCGGCAAAGGCGCCCACGGCGGCGGCGCTTTCAGCGGCAAAGACCCCTCAAAAGTAGACCGCTCCGGCGCTTATGCCACCCGCCATATTGCTAAAAACCTGGTGGCGGCCGGCGTTTGCAATGAAGTGCTCGTACAGGTGTCTTACGCCATCGGCGTGGCAAAACCCACCAATATCTACGTGAATACATACGGCACTGCTAACGTGGGGCTCAGCGACGGCGACATTGCCAAAAAAGTAGTGGAAATCTTCGACATGCGTCCATATGCTATCGAACAACGCCTGAAACTGCGATCTCCGATTTATTCTGAAACAGCAGCATACGGCCACATGGGCCGCCAGCCTGAAATAAAAACCATAACCATGGTGGATGGCGCCGGTAATAAAAAAGAGATGCAGGTAGAAACCTTTACCTGGGAAAAACTTGACTACGTCGATAAGGTAAAAGCTGCTTTCGGTATGGCATAATATGCGCTTTGAAAATATCGTTTTAATCGGGCTTAATCCTTTCATTATGAGAAATTCAACGTATCTTTTTGCGATTTCATGCCTCTTGGGGCTGTCGGCCTGCTCACCCAAAACGGCTCAGCAAGTGCCTCCTCCGCCGCCGCCGCCGCCGTCTGTCTCCACTGTTAAACCTCCTCAGGAGGATGAAACCTTGAGCCCTTGTCCCAAGTTTAGCGACGCCCCCAATAAGGATGAGGCCGAAACCCACTACGTTTTGTACCGCGACTTTCTGAAAGCCAACGACTGGAACCAGGCTTTTGAGTATTGGCAGAAAGTGTATGCCGTAGCCCCCGCTGCTGACGGTCGACGCAATAACGTATACGCCGATGGAATACGGTTTTACGAACATTTTTTGGGGCAAACCCAGGATTCCATCCAACGAGAGGGGTATATCACCAAACTTTTAGAGGTCTACGACGAAAACGACCGTTGTTTTCCCAATACCAGCTACGCCCCCGCGCGTAAAGCCTTCGACCTGTACTACAGCTATCCCCATCGCGCCGGCCGGATGGAGATTTACAATCTGTTTAAGAAGGCTATTGACATAGACGGCGACAAAACCAGCGATTTTGTAATCAATCCGTTTACGGCGCTGCTCGTAGAATTGCATACAGAAAAGAAAATTCCGATGGCAGAAGCCCAGACCTACGCCGCCAAAGTGCGCAGTATAGTGGCATATGGGTTGGCCAACTGCAAGGAGAAAAACTGTGAGCGCTGGCGAACAGTGGAAGGATATGCCCTGGTACGGCTCGAAGATTTTGAAACCGTAAAAGGCTTCTACGATTGCGAATATTACACCAACAAATTCTACGCCGAATTTGAGGAGTCACCCACCGATTGCGATGTAATCCGCAATGTTTACAGTAGCCTTAAATGGGGCGACTGCTCCGAAGCGGACGCAAAATTCCAGAAGGTCATTGCCGCCGGTAATAAAAACTGCGTAGAAGCCGGGCAACTGCAAATGGCCTACAACAAATTGCGCGATGCAGATTACCGGGAAGCTATTGCCTTGTTTGAAAAAGCCGCCGCAGAAGAAAAAGACCGCGCTAAAAAAGGCCAGATCTATGTGATCATCGGGCAAATCTACTACGTGCATCTTAAGAACTTTCAACGCGCGCGCCAATATGCCCAGCAAGCCGCC
>JAEUUQ010000027.1 GCA_016787505.1 Saprospiraceae bacterium
CTCGTAAAATTCTCGGAAGCAATCAGTTCTATTCCCTTGCGTTGTCTTTCCAGTTCTTTGTGAAGCAGGTCAAAAAGACGCGAATCCTGTATCATCGGTAATTTAAGTTTTTGGAAAAGAAAATATGGCTTAAAGGTACAATAAATCCCGGGCAAAAAGCTTTATTTTAAGCCGGCATCAAGGTGATAGCACACCAAATTGGGCTACACGCATCATGTTCAGCGTTTCAAAATCGTTTTGGAATTAAGCCTGAAAAGGGCCCCGGTTCCAGCTAAATGCCCACACATGCAATTGCAGAAAACCAGGCTGACATTAGTCTTTTTAGGAGGGATATTGTTGACCCCAACCCTCGCAGAGGCTGCTACGGGGCGCTATCGCGCTACCTGGCGCGAAGACCCTGCTACCACAATGGTGATCGGCTGGGATCAGATATCGGGCAGCGACCCTGTGTTGTATTACGATGTAGTGGACCGCGCCCAGCAGTATTCGGCATATAAATACTCCAAACGCCCCGATGTATCGCTTATCGCCAAGGGCATGAACAACCAGTTTGCCCGCATTAGCGGCCTTCAGCCTAACACCGTATACTACTTTGTGATCAAAGACAACGAAGGAGTAAGCCGTCGCATGTCGTTTCTCACAGCTCCTGACAGCCCCACGGTACGCCTGTCTATCATTGCCGGCGGCGATTCGCGTAATCACCGCGAAGGCCGCCTCGACGCCAACCGCCTGGTGAGTAAGCTGCGCCCCCACATCGTCATGTTTAACGGCGATATGACCGCCGAAGATACCGCCACAGAATGGCGCTACTGGCTCGACGACTGGCAGGCTACGATGGGCAGCGACGGGCGCATTTTTCCCGTCCTTGTATCGCGCGGCAACCACGAGTCGTCTAATAAGTCGCTGGTAGAGATGTTTGACGTGAAAAACCCCGATATATACTATGCTTTCAACATTGGTGGCAGCTTGCTCCGGCTTTATACCTTAAATTCGCTTATCCCCTCCGGCGGCGCCCAGCGCGCCTGGCTCGAGCAAGACCTCAAAACACAAGGCAATGCCGTTACCTGGCGTATGGTGCAATACCACCACGCGATTCGGCCCCATACGGCAACCAAAGCAGAACGCGACGAATTGGTGCTCAACTGGGCTACTTATTTTTACAAATACCGCGTGCATGCAGCGTTTGAATCCGACTCTCATATGTGTAAATGGACCTGGCCTATACGCCCCTCGCGCGAGCCGGGTAGTGAAGAAGGCTTTATCCGCGACGACGAAAACGGCACCGTATACGCCGGCGAAGGTTGCTGGGGCGCCCCCCTGCGCGACGCCGACGACAATAAGTCGTGGACCCGCAACAGCGGTAGCTTCAACCAATTTAACTGGGTTTTTGTAGACCAATATAAAATCGAGATCCGCACGGTTAAAACCGATGGCGCCGACCGGGTGCGCGAAGTAGACCACAAAAATGTGTTTGAACCCCCGCTCGGACTGGTTCTCTGGAGCCCAAGCAACGGGGATTTAGTGACGATCAAAAACCGAAAAACGCCCCAACCCCAAGCCCAGGAAGAACCCGAAGCAGACACCGAAGAATTACTCGCCGCCCGCGAATCCACAGAAGTCTTTGACCTGGAAGCTGAGCGCTCGGGTGAAGTGGTCAGGCTGGGCTGGACCACCTACAATGAATCGTCTCCCATGTCGTTTGAGTTGCTTCGATCGATGGATGGCGGCAAGCAATTTCAATCTATCGGCAAAATAGCCGGCAAGGGCAAACCTCAAAACGCCTATACTTTTGAAGATAAAGGCATTCGCGACGACCAGTTGCTGAAAAATGTGCGCTATCGCCTGAAGTGTATGCAGAGCAATGGCAAAGTGAATTACTACGACCCCCGTATAGAATTTGAAGACCGCGATGACAATGACTGGTCGGTATTCCCTAAAGTCGTGCCCGACCCCAAAGACGGTATCGTGAAGATCAACTACAACCTGGAAAAACCCGCCGACATACTGATCGTGCTGATAAACCCCCAACTCAAGGAATTGGCCAGGTTAACCTACAACCAGCAAGCTGCAGGCCCCTATAACAAGTCTATTAACCTTGCCAATGCTCCACCGGGCCGGTATCTATTGATTGTGAAAGCCAACGGCAAACCTATCGCGCAATTCCGCGTCGAAAAGTAGTAGGGTGAACGTTTACCGTTCACCAAAACCGAGTGAGAATTTCATTTTCAAATCGCGTCAACCACGCCGCATAGCCGGTCAAAGATCGCGTCGATGCTTCCTACGCCGTCTACCTTCACAGATTTACCGTGGTGGGCATAATAGTCGAATACCGGCGAAGTTTGCTCCTTGTAAACGTCGATGCGGTTTTGGATAATCTCCGTGTTGAGGTCGTCGGCGCGACCCGAAGTGGCGCCCCTGCCGAGGATGCGCTGGATGATCTCCTCATCGGGCACGTCGAGCATAATAAGCCGGGAAATAGCCTGACCGCGGCCGGCCAGAAAGGCGTCGAGCGCTTCGGCCTGGGGTATCGTGCGCGGAAACCCGTCAAAAATATAGCCCTGCGCTTCGGGATGCGCGTCTACCTTATTTTGCAACATGCCGATCGTAATCTCATCGGGTACGAGCTCGCCTTTTTCGATAAAACTTTTTGCTTTTTGCCCCAGCGGAGTATTGTTGCCCATCTCGTAGCGAAACAGATCGCCGGTT
>JAEUUQ010000045.1 GCA_016787505.1 Saprospiraceae bacterium
TCCCGTGTAAGAGAAATCCAACTCGGCGGCGCCAGAGGGAAGTGTGAGTGAATAACTGCCGTCAAAATCGGTGATCGTTCCCGTCGAAGTTCCAACAACGAGAATGTTCGCACCGATCAACGGTTCTTTGGTTGACTCGTCAGTGACTTTGCCGGTAATTGTGCGTTGCGCTATGGCAAACTGGCACAAGCCGACAGCTAGTACGACAAGCAACCATTTCGATAAGTAGTTGACTTTAAGCTTCATACACTACTTAGGTTTGGTTAATTAATGAAAAAATAAGTACGTCCGGAAAAAAAAGATCTTGCTGCGTATTTACGTTACACCTGTGTGTTTCGCGTTTTTGGGACAATGAGGCTATGACCCGAATGCCCCTTTTGGCCGGGTAAGATGGTTTGGCTGAGATGGCTAGGAATATGTGTTTATTTAACACTAACTGCGGGTCAAAAGTCATAAATATGTTCCAAATAACCAAGAATCCTTATAAACATTTTCGTTTATTAAAATTCTGGCGAAATTTAATTAGGATTCTAAAAAGGATAACTTATTGTATTATTTTTCTGTTAAACGTTAGGTGAAGGCCTTTAGCTGCCTGCATTTGTTAATATTTTTAACATATTTACCCGACATGAAAAACGCAGTCGCCACCTGCATAGTGTTATGGCTATTGCTGTCTCCGTTTGCAGCGTGGGCTCAGACACAGGACCTGGTCATTCTCAAGAACTTAAAGCGCGTGGATATCCCCTTTGAGTTCAGCAATAATTTTATTGTGGTCAAAGTCATCTTCAACGATATTTTTCCCCTCAATTTTATCATCGATACCGGCGCCGAGCACAGCATTCTCACTAAAAGAGAAATAGCCGACCTGCTCCAGGTCAATTTCTCCAGGCGCTTCCCCATTATGGGCGCCGATATGAAAACCGAGTTGTATGCCTATCTCGCTACAGGTATCAGACTGAAAATCAACAATCTCTATTTCAACAACTACTCCATGCTGGTGCTGGAGGATGATTATTTCCGGTTTGACGAATTTTCCGGCGTGGACATTCACGGCATTATCGGCGCCGACATGCTGCGCAGGTTTGTGGTGAAGATCAACTACGAAAAAAAGGTGATCACGTTTACCGACCCCTCGGTGTTCAAAGAACCCGGCGGCAAGTTCGTGGAGATACCCGTCCAGCTCAAACGCAACAAACCCTATGTTTTTTCAAATATACAACTGCAAAATAACACCGTGCTTCCCGTCAAATTGCTGCTAGACACAGGTGCAGGCGTATCCCTGATGCTGCATAGCGACACCCATCCGCAAATTGTAGTGCCCGCCAACGTGGTGAAAAGCAACCTCGGCATGGGAATAGGCGGCGCTATTGAAGGCGTGGTGGGCAGGTTACCCGCTTTAGAACTGTACGAGGGTATGACGATGAACGGAGTGGTGACCAACTACCAGGATATCAAACACGTAACCGATACGTCTTACCTCAACGGCCGTCACGGCATCATCGGCAACCGCATCCTCTCCCGGTTTAATCTGATTATCAATTATTACCAAAACAAAGTCTACCTCCAGCCCAATAAGCTCAGCAAACGACGGTTTACCTACGATCGCAGCGGACTAACGATCGTGAGTTCGGGGATCAACCTCAATACGTTTACGGTACTCGACGTGGTAGCAGGCAGCCCCGCCGATCATGCCGGCATCAAAGCCGGCGATGAGATCAGAAAGATCAACGGATTTCCTACCAAGGTGTATTCCCTGGAAGAAATCACGAATAAGATGCAGGGCCGGATAGGAAAAAAAATGACGCTCATCCTTCGCCGCAACGGCGAGCGCGTGAAAACGAATTTTCACTTGAGAGAACTTATCTGATCAGGAATAATACCGCATAAACAGGTAAAATAATACGATTACGAACGCGTGCATAGCCAGCACAAAAAGATACATTTGAGGCCAGGTTCGAAAAAATGGAGGCTTTTCCATATCCATAGGCTTTTTTTACAAAGCTAAGTCTATTACCTTGCAATCATGCACGTCATACTCAATAGTTTTCAATTGCCGCTCGAACAACCGGTAGCCGTTTTTGCACTGCTATTACTCGTTATCCTGGCGGCGCCCCTGGTATTGCACCGGTTTCGCATACCCGGTATCGTGGGGCTTATCCTGGCCGGCGTGGCTTTGGGGCCGCACGGCTTCGGCGTGCTCGAAAAAAATTCGGCGATCAACTTATTCGGCACGGTCGGACTCCTTTATATTATGTTCCTGGCCGGACTGGATCTGGAATTAAACGATTTCCTGCGCAACCGCCACCGCAGCGGCTGGTTCGGACTACTCACTTTTACCGTGCCTTTTGTACTCGGTTACCTGGTATGCCGCTATTTGCTGGGCTACGAACAAGTGGCTTCCCTGCTCACGGCCAGTATGTTTTCTACCCATACGCTGATCTCTTACCCTATTGTGAGTCGACTGGGCCTCTCCAAAAACGAAGCGGTTACAATAGCCGTGGGCGGCACTATTTTTACCGATACCCTGGTGCTCATCCTGCTGGCCGTGTTTACCCGCATGGAAGGCGCCGGCATTGATATGATGTATTGGCTGCGCTTTTCACTGTCGCTGCTGGCTTTTTCGGTGATCGTACTTTGGGGTTTTCCATTTGTAGCGCGATACTTTTTTAAATGGATCAACGACCAAACCTCTCACTATATCTTTACGCTGGCGATGGTTTTCCTGGCCGCCCTGATGTCCGAATGGGCTGGCGTAGAACCCATCATCGGCGCCTTTTTGGCCGGTTTGGCGCTAAATAGGCTCATTCCGCATGCCTCGGTGCTCATGAACCGTATAGAGTTTGTGGGCAATGCGCTGTTTATCCCCATATTCTTAATCAGCGTGGGCATGATCATCGACCTTCAGGTGCTCACCAAAGGCCCCGAGGCGCTTATTGTGGCCGGGGTACTCAGCGCAACGGCTTTAGCCAGCAAATGGCTGGCAGCCTGGCTTACCCAACGGATGTTGAAGCTATCGCCGATTGACCGCAACCTGATTTTCGGACTCAGCAGCTCGCACGCCGCTGCCACCCTGGCAGTTATCCTGGTAGGCTTCCGACTGGGCATTCTCGACGAAAACGTGCTCAACGGCACCATCGTGCTTATCCTGATCACCTGCCTGGTGTCGTCATTCGCCACCGAAGCCGCCGCCAGGAAAATGGTGCTTTCTCATAAACAACAACAAGCCGCGCAACAACCCGCCGTCGAACAACGCGTCATGGTGTCGCTCTCCAACCCCAACACGATACAGCAACTGATGGACCTTGCCCTGGTCATCCAACAGGAAAAATGCCGCTGGCCGATATACCCCATTTCTGTCATTATGCAGGAAGACGAAAACACGGCCAGCCTGGCCAATAGCAAAAAACTCCTGGAACAGGCCGCCCACGTCGCCACCGCCGCCAACAGACAGGTAGAAGGACATACCTTTGTGGATATCAACATCTCCAACGGACTACTCCACGCCGCCAATGAACTCGATGCCACCGAGATTATCATCGGCTGGCACGGCGAGAAAAAGACGACCGACCTGATCTTCGGCGATATCCTCGATACCCTGATCAGCAAAACCCGGCTCATGGTGCTGGTCAACCGGCTGGTGCAACCCGTCAATACGATCAAAAGAATCGTGGTGGTCGTGCCCGAAAACGCCGAATACGAAACCGGCTTCGGCCGCTGGGTGGAACTCAGCGCCCGGCTGGCCCGCCAAACCAGCAGCAAACTCTTTTTTTATAGCGATACATCTACTTTCGAAGCTATACAAACCCACCTCCGGAAACACAAAATTTTCGTCAACCTCGAACACCAGGAGTTCGTGGAATGGCAAGACCTGCCCGTTATCTCACAAATCGTCGGAGACAACGACCTGTTTATGGTGATCAACGGCCGCAAAGGAAGCATCTCCCACTCCCGGGAGTTGGATCGCATCCCCGATTATATCGCCAAACATATTAATCAGACTAATTTTATCCTGATTTATCCGGAGCAGTACCCGGCGGAGGATGTGGAGTGAGGAGGGGACTGTGCGACTGTGCGACTGTGCGACTTTGCGACTGTACGACTGTACGACTGTGCGACTGTGCGACTGTACGACTTTGCGACTTTGCGACTTTGCGACTCGCGAACGAGGTGACATCTTCATTGCTCAACTTGGTTACATTCTGTCATAAATTTGTCTTGGTATTCGTTTCAAAATGAAAGCAACAAATCGCCAACGTTTTGTAACATAGACAACTTTCTTTTTTTTGTTTATGGCTTCAAATATTTGCCGAGTTGCGTTGTCAACAGTTGCTACCCAAAATAGAAGTTTGCTTTTTGCCATAGCTGTGGCTACAAATCCCGGCCTGACGTCAGTTACAAAAATGGGGTATTTGAGATTTGTTGCTTTCTGTCTTAAACCTTCCAAATAATTTATTTGATAAGCTTTGGTTGCACTATATGACGGGGCTTGCCTGCTTCCTCGAAGTCCGCCGACAGAACTTATTGCGACCAGGTGCCCGAATTTTTGCTTTTCAAAATAATTGAAGGCCCAATCTGCGATACAAGTGAAGCCTAAGACATTTGTGTTGATAGTTCGTTTTTCAATTTCAAAGTCTAAATCATCATTGAGATCCCCCGTTCCTGAGCTAATAATCAGCAAATCAAGTCCGCCAAGTTCAGTTGTCAATTCTTCTAATTTCTCTCTTGCGGTTTTTGTGTCTGTAACGTCAAATGAATTGATAAAAAAAGAATCCGGATTTTCATTTTTCAATTCATTGAGCAATTCGGTTCGCCTTCCTGTTAAACCGACTTTATAATTATTGTCAACCAGGAGTTGTGCCAGTCCTCTCCCAATTCCCGATGTTGCACCGATTATTATTGCTTTTTTCATTCTGTTTGCCTGTATTTTTTTCATCATACACCCACGTACCTGTCGCATAAGAAACGCCAAGGGCTATTGCTTTAACTTCGTCAATGCCGGCAGTTTATTACCCTACGCACCCGGGATCAGGCCATGTCCAAAACTTGCCGGTGCGAACCATATATATTTTTAGGTTAATGCAACAAATCCAAATCAGGAATGTCAAAAATGTAATTTTCTGAACCAAAGGCAAATACAAAATAAGTTCTTTGTTGTAATATAAAAAATTATTTACAAGTACAAGAATAATATTTAGCAGCCCAAAGTAGAAAAGCGTTTTCCAGCCGTTTTTATAAAGTCCTATAAAGGTTCCTGTCATAGCGATAAGTCCGAATAGTGAAGCCAAATTCGTTATAATATCGTGGTCAAATTTAGTAAACAAAAAGAATCCGATTGCCATAGACATTGGCCCGCAAATCTGTATTGTCAAGGTATAGATTTTATTAAGGCTAGCATATTTAGGAAAATACCACCAAAAATAACTTAGCGTCAAACAAAGAATAAACATTGCTGTCAAAGCGATTGGTTGTGCTTTGTTTTTCTGTCCGTTAATCGCTATGTCGTTTAACAAATTGCACCAATAATTTTTCGTCCAACTAAAACCAACAGCGTTTTTGTCAAACTGTGAACCGCCCGGATAATAAAAAGTTGCAACAATATAGAGTGTCACAAAAATTACTATCCCAATTATTGGCATCAAAATCCAAATATGCTTAATGTTTGTTTGATTTGTCAAAATTTTCTATAATTGTCATGTTGCGGGGTTTGCCCCAAATAGTTTTTGCATGCAAACGCAGGCAGAATTTCGAAACTTCCTGTGTGATCACAAATATACTTGACGGCGCGCAGTATAACAGTTCGTTCTTCTTACGCCACATTCCTTAATCATCTTTGGAATTGTATTCATCCGATAAGATAGAAAAAAGCGCGGAATCTTCATATTTATCGGCAACACAAAAATGTTGCCTTAATATCCCTTCTTTTGTGAAATTATTCTTTTCCAAAATTTTTAAAGATGGTACATTTCCAATTCCAACAATTGCCTCTATTCTGTTAAGTTTTAATTCTTTGAATCCATAATCAATAATTGTTTTCACAGCCTCGCTCATTAATCCCTTTTTCTTAAAATTTTCATCTTCCATCACATATCCAATTTCGGCTCGTTTATGTCCTGTGTTCCAATTATGAAGTCCGCAACGTCCTATTATGGCGCCAGATTCCTTGTCAGTCAGCAGAAACAGTATAAACCTTCTATTATAGCTGGAATAACCATTGATGTGTTTCTGTTCTTCTTTTAAGTAATCTGCTTCGGAACGATGTCCTAACACTTCTTTTATCCGGGACTTTGAGAGATTGTTGAAAATATATTTCATGTCCTCAGGAGAAAGGCCTCTTAGTATTAGTCTATTTGTCTCAAGTGTTAATAAGTTCATACTTGTGTGTTTTTGCCATATTTACGGCGTGTACTATAAATATCTTCTTACCTTCAGTTGGTATTGTTTATAAGCGGGGTTAGGGGTTGGGGTTGGCAATTTCCAGATTAGGCTGTTAACCTGAATAGTTACCTTTCATTGGGCGCAAACCATATTGTCGCACAAAATACCGACAAGAATCACCAGGCCCACACCGTAGCCGTTCCGGAGGAACGATATCTTTGTAGTAGAATCACCATGCTCCACGTATGCGTTCCAGCGGAACGCTATCCTGGGTATTTAGATATCGTTCCTCCGGAACGCATATCGGTTTTCTCCCTGTTTTTCTACAAAGATACCCGCGCAGTACGATACTGCGTCAAATCGGCAGGATGCAAAGTTATGGGAGCCAATAAGCATTAGACTTTCATGAAATTATTTTTTTCTCAGATGCGACAAAATAGTTTGCGCCCCTTTGAACTCTGCTCTTATCCACATATCGAATTCCAATGCAATATCTACATGGGCATAGGTGCCACCATATCTTCCAGCAGTTGCTTTCAACCCCACTGCACTGGTTTTTTCAACCCATTCCTTAACGCTGATCTTGTAGCTATTAAGGCCGGCCTGACTTCTAATTGTGGCGAATTCGCCATAATTACAACTGGGGTTGTTAACTATAAGTGATTTTAATCGCGCGTTGTTTTGCAGCATCTACTCCTTTTTCTTCCTGGATTTTTTCTTGTCGCCCTCATTCAATTGCAAAGCGGTTTTGGCATTGAGAGAGGTAACTACATTTTTCCCTGTTTTAGCTTCCAGTTCTTTGCGGGCTACTTTTGCCACTTCAGTTGACTACAATTTGTAGCCAACTGACTTCCCTCTGCTTTTAGCCTTGTTTTTAAAACGCTCCAATACTTTCTGGGATTAGGGCTATACCCTTTTCAGTAGCTCCAATCAGCATGACTTACCGGTAAGCGGTAGCCCAGCTCTTTTTGGAACAGGGCAATAACTCGGTTTTGGGTGATGCGCCCTATTTTGCCGACATTACTCATGACTGCTTTCATTTTTCAGTTTTGCAATTTCAATAGCCTTGTGCAGCTTCTCTTTCAACACCTGCTTCGAGGGCAGTAGCGTAAGGTAATCAGCTACCCGGATATTGCTTTTATCCAATTGCATCAGCTCTACATGTTCTTCGTTTTTGCCTGTACACAGAATCAAGCCGATGGGCGTGTTTTCGCCCTCTACTTGCTCATATTTTTCAAGATAGCGTAAGTACAATTCCATCTGGCCTTTATACGCGGCATCAAATTCGCCGATTTTCAGGTCGATGGCTACTAAGCATTTGAGGCGGCGGTGGTAAAAAAGCAGGTCAATATAATAGTCGCGGTTGTCAATACTGACGCGTTTTTGGCGCGCCAGAAAGGCAAAATCGCTGCCCAGTTCCGTGATAAACCGTTGCAATTCTACGATAATAGCGGTTTCTAAGTCTTTTTCGGAATAGGCATCGCGCAGACCCAGGAAATCTAAAAAGTAAGGATCGCGAAATACCAAATCGGGGTTGAGTTTTTGCTCGTTTTTCAGCCGCTCTATATCTTGCTGGATGGTCTGTTCCGGCTTTTTGCTGATGGCCGTTCGCTCGTAGAGCATAGATTGTATGCGTTCGCGGAAGGTTCGGACGCTCCATTTTTCGAGTTTGCACATTTCGATGTAAAAATCCCGTTTGAGCGAGTCGTCCATGTACATGATAAGGAGAAGATGCAACCAACTCAATTCTCTACACAGTGTGTATACAATTTGCTCATCGGAAAAAACCTGTGCCAACTGCATACATTGCCGCAATTAGTGCAACGCAGCGTTGCACAAAGTCAAAGTCGGGCCATATTATGGGCGGCAAATCCCATCATCCTGCGGATGTTTCTTTCTTCAAAGCCTCGCTTTCCAAAGGTATGCTGCAATTTTGTAGCAGGCTGCGACAAAATCTGCTTGCCGTACTTATCCACAGTGGGGTCAGACCTCCGGAATATACGCTACATCCTTCAGCCTCATTTTGCCGTCGGGGGCAGGCATTTTCAACTGGTTACAATTTGTAACCGTTTCATTTCCTTCCTTTAAAAGTCTGTGCTTTAATACTTTCCAATAATTTCTTGCGCCTTGATAGCTGTATTGGTCGGTAAGCACTGCAATTACATCTACAATGGACACATACCATTTTCCCTCTTCC
>JAEUUQ010000612.1 GCA_016787505.1 Saprospiraceae bacterium
AGCCTATACGCATACACACTATCGCCATTAGCCACCACAAGAATGCGCTGTTGGTTGCCGAAGAGGTCGACCACTGAAAAAGGCGTGGCGCCACCCAAGGGGAAACCCGGGTAGGGGCTCCCATCAGCGTGCAGGAGGTGGATGCGGCGGCGCGAAGCGCTCCAGAGGCCGATGGCAGCGTGGCTTTCGCCCGGCATATCGACGATGAACACCCCGTCGGGCGCCCAGCCGATGCCTTGTTGCAGGATTTTTTCCAGTTTGTTGCCGTTGTAGGCATAGACGGCCAGGGTAGTATCGGAGAGGCTGACGTAGTCGAAGCGGGCGTCGCCGGTGACGTCGCCGAAGGCAAAACGCACGTTTTGGGCTTTGGGGGGCGCCAGGCTTAGACTAAACTGCTGCCCCTCCAGGTTGACGACCTGGGCATTTCCGGTAGTGGCGACAGCAACAAAGCGGTTGTAGACCGAAAGCTTGGCGGTATCGGGCAGGTTTTGACAGGCGGGGGGCGAGAGGAAGGTTCCTCCCCATTTGATCGGAGAAAATCTATAGCCGGCGTCTTTGCGCAATACGTGGAATTCTCCCCTCTCATTAAGCGCGGCTAGGTAGTCTTTGCTGGCGGTTTGCAGGTGCAGCATATCGTAGGTGAGCGGACCGATATCCATCAGTGGGTTCCAACCTTCGAGGGGCCGGCCGGTGATATCGTAGCCATAGAGGTTGCCATTGGCGCAGGAAAGGAAGAAGTTGTAGTTCCTGTTATTATCAAAATCTACCGGCAGAAGTCCGTTGGTGGCCGGCGATTGGAGGTGTATGGGAAAGTTGTTGGCCGGCTCGCCGCGCAGGTCAGTGAGATATATACTGTTGGAGGTGTTAAACAGCAACAGGGGCGTGGCCGCGTCTGCGGGCGTCACAGCATAAACCGGCGAGCGCAGGGGGCCGTCGAGGGTGCGTTTCCAAAGGAGCGCGCCGTCGGCGCTGAAGAGGTATAATTGCCTGCTGGTATCTTGCACAGCGATAGCGTAACCTTCGGGCAGTTTTATTACGGAGGGCGCCGCGAGGGCGTCGGCGTCGAGTAGTGATTTCCAGGCGATGGCGCCGTCGTCGGGCGACTGCCTGGCGGCGCCGGGTTTCCATATCCCTTTAAATGTAATCAATCCGGAAGCGGGCTGCAGGGCTGCTTCGATTTGTCCGAACGCTGGGGCCAGGTTGGCCAGTTGTTCGGTTTTGGCATAAGCCCTGGCGAGGGGAAGCAGGTGAAAACCGTTGAGATACCAGTGCGCGGCTGCTGGTTGAAGATTGTGCTGGTGCAATTGCAGGAAGTCTTCTTTGCGCGCCAGCGTATTGCCTACCAGGTATAAATCGATCCACACCTCCAGCGCGGCCCTGTCGGCGGCAAAAATGACATAGTCGTCGAGAGCCAGCACCCAGGGATTGCGCAGGCAGCCCGGACGGCCGTTGCACCAGGCGTCTAGCAGGTGTTCATCGAGTAGTTGCCTGACGGTGAAGGTCTGGTATTCATAGCTATTGAGCTGGCCGCCGGTTTCGAGCAGTTCGCCGAGCAGTTGCCGGGAGAGCGCCGGGTCGCGGTTCGACAAGACGAGAAAGCGATGCGCGCCCACGCGGCCTTTGACGGGTTCGGTGATGACCAGGGCCGTCTCTGTGCCTACCCAGGGCGCTATTTGTTTGAGCAACCGTTCGTTGCCGTAGCGCCGGCTGAAAGAGGGAAAATGGCGCATAGATACCCGGTTGAAAGAAGCCGTATTGCCGGGTAGTACGCTGAGCAGGGAGCCAGGCAGCGGAGAGGCTTCTGCAAAACCAGCGGATAATACGCCTTCGTGGCAGGGCGCCAGCGCACCGCTGATTGCGTAGCCTTCGGCTGAAGCTTGCAGGTCGAGGCGGACCCAGCTGATCTGGTCTTTGAGCAGGGCGGCATCAGCGATGGCCTGGTTGTTGAGCCAACCAGCCATTTCGTCGCCAAGGAATTCGGTGTGGAGCAAAAGTGTAAAAGCTGCTTTTTTATTGCCTTTGCGGTAGACTTTCCGGAAATCTCCGTCGCGAAAAACATTGGCATATCGCCGTGAGAGTTGTCCGATAGCTTCTTCTACCATGATGGGCTCGGGCGCGATGAGCAGTAAATTGCGGTAAGCAGCCAGCGTAAGACGGCTATTGGCGCCGGTGCGCACCGTGTATATCGTGTGCCCCCGGTAAGAAGCCCTGGCGGCGGGCGACTTTTGCAATAAGCGGTCTATCGAAAAACCGGTACTTTGCAGGTTGATAATAGCAAGCACATCCGGTGATTTGCGGGCCGGATTTTGGAGGGTCCAGGTCGTCGGAAGCGGATACTGTGGAAATCCGTTGCCTAGCAGAAATTTATCTATATGGCGCATATCCTCTAACACCGTAGGAAAGGCGGCCCACAACTGCAGAGTAAACTCATCGGCGGCAGTATCAGTTCGGATTGTTGCGAATTGCCATTTTGGCGAGGTGATACTCAGCGGGGCATTTACAGACAAGGCCTCGAGGGGATGAACGGGAATGAAAGGCAAACGAAAAAGATAGTGCCAAACCCCGAGGATTGCCGTTAGAATCAACAAGACTCCTATCCAAATTTTGCGTTGCGCAATATTGTTCATATTTTTGGTTTTGAGGATTGTAACCTGTGTTGCATCTTTGCGTCTGAAGAGAAAACCACTAACCCGGAACACAAAAAAGAACATACATGAGAAAAACTTTCTTTCGACTTGCCAGCGCCCTGGCTTTAGCGGGGGTTATTTTAGGTGCTTTTGCCTCCCATGGCTTAAAGGATAAAATATCACCTGACCAAATCGACTCTTTCCAGGTTGGCGTGCGCTACCACTTTTACCATTCCATTGCTATTTTGGCTATTGCCATTTTGTTGTATTTCCGCAAAACGTCTTTCCTGGTATGGGCAGGCTGGGTTTTCGCAGCCGGCATCCTGCTGTTTTCAGGCTCCATCTACCTTCTATCCACCCGCGAATGGACCGGCATTGATTGGTCGTGGCTGGGGCCTGTGACTCCGCTCGGCGGCTTATTGTTTATTACCGGATGGGCCCTGCTATTTTTGTCCTCCTATCAGGATAATACGCTGCGCAATGGCGGCAACGGCCATCACAACGGCAATGGCAACGGCCACACCAAAGCGGAGACCCACACCGTTCAAGCCTCGATAGCCTCGTTCTGGTCGTCGTAGTTTTTGCGGCGGTTGCGCCACCAAAGAAATCCCATAGTAGCTACAAGCAGGTACGGCATGGCCAGCATGTAAAGGATGCCTGTATTCAGTCCTTTGCC
>JAEUUQ010000088.1 GCA_016787505.1 Saprospiraceae bacterium
TCACGGTAGGAAATTGAAAAAAAACCCAAACAAAGTATCAGTAAATTATATCCTGGATGATTTGGCCCCATTGACCTTGGAAGCCGTCGACAAACACCATCAATTAAACATCTACTGCAAATATAAGCCCTTTTTGCCTTCGAAAATGGGGCATTTTGGGACAAAATGGGGCATTACGCCGTCATTTCCGCTTATCGCTCCATTCCATACTTATTACATGCCCGTGCCCCTTCTTTGCCGGGGCGCCAAACGTATCGTAAATCATCGTCTGCTCAGTGGGCGTAAGTAATCCGCCGTCAAAATTGATCTTTTTTCGCTTGAGCCAACGATACAGCGTTTTACGGTTAACGCCGTATTCGTCTGCCAATTGCTGGCGCGTTTTTGCTTTATCCATTGTGACCGGTTTTAGGCGTTAAAAAATTCCGGGGTGTACTCTCGCTTTGCAAAGGGATGTATTATAATGGACGCGGAAGGCACTGAAATTCCATAAAAAATAAGGCTTTTTTTTTGATGTGCTGATTTGCTGATTTGCTAACATGTTGATAATCAAAATAATGAAGAATTAATAATTAAAAATGAAGAATTAATAATTAAATAATCCAGCATCAATCATCAATAATCTAACTTTTCTCCCTCCCCGTATGTAATTTTGAAAGCCGCGGCATCTATTCCTAAAAATCAAAATTCCCGATTATGAGAACAAGCATCATGTTAGCCTTTTTGCTGTGCCAGTCGGCAGCTATATGGGGCGCGACCGAAGAAAAAGAAGTGCCCAGTGCGATTAGAGAAGTGGTGGTTTTCCGCCAGGGCGCCCAAGTGTTCAGGGAGGGCAAAGCGGCGCTGCCGGAAGGTCGCAGCGTATTGGTCTTTTCCGGGCTCTCACCTGTCCTTGATCTGGAGAGCATCCAGGTAGGTGCGGCCGGCAACTTTACTATCCTGGCGGTCAACTCGCGCAGAAACTACCTGCAGGCAAAAGAAGCCGACGCCAACGTCAAAAACCTGCAAGCCCAACTTGAGGCGGCGAGGGATCGCTACGCCCGCGAGCAAGCCATTTCACAGGTATTAACCGAAGAAGAAAACCTGCTATTAGCTAATAAAATGATCGGCGGCCAGCAAACCGGGGTGTCGATACAGGAACTCAAGGCCGCCGCCACATTGTACCGCGAACGCCTCACAGAGATCAAACTTCTGCAAATCGACATCCGCAAAAAACTCAACGCCATACAATTGGAAATCGACAAATGGCAAAACCAGCTCAATACGCTGAATGCCCAACTACAGCCGATAGCGGTGAGCGAAATACTGGTAGCCGTTGAGGCGCCTGCTGCAACCAATGCCACATTCCGCATCAGCTACCTGGTGAGCAATGCCTCCTGGCAGCCGATGTACGATCTGCGCATAAAAGACATCAGCAGCCCCGTCGTGATTGCTTACAAAGCTTCTATCCAACAAGCGACCGGAGAAGCATGGAAAGACGTGAAACTCACTTTGTCAACCGGCAATCCCTCCCAATCCGGCTTCCGCCCCTTACTGTCCCCCTGGTGGCTCAGCGTAGCTCCCCCGCCCATCGTCTACCGGGATGGTATGCGCGCGATGACAGAATCAGCCAAAGAAGCCGATGATGCGCTTGCATACGACAAGGCGCCGGCAGCGGGAGGGCCCGCAGTGACACAGCGAGAAACTACGACGAACATAGAATTTAGAATCGATACCCCCTACGATGTTCCCTCCGGCGGGCAACCCTATACCGTGCTGATAGCCGAACACAAGGCGCCGGCTAGCTACGAATACTACGTAACGCCCAAACTCGACCCCGACGCCTTCCTCACGGCCAGGATGACCGACTGGGAAAAATACAACCTGCTCAGCGGGGAAGCCACGCTGTTTTTTGAAGATACCTACGTGGGCAAAACGATGATCGATGTCGAAAATACCAATGATACGCTCAACCTCTCACTAGGCCGCGATAAGAATATTGTGGTCAAGCGCACTAAACAACTGAAGTACTCCGATAAGCAATTTCTCGGCAACAAGGTGACCCACACGATCGGCTGGGATATCGAGTTGCGCAATAAGAAAAAACAAGCTGTGAGAATCGTAGTGGAAGACCAGTTCCCGGTAAGTACTACCGAGGAAATCGAGGTAAAACTCGAAAAATCAAGCAAGGCTAAGGTGAACGAATCTGAAGGCAAGTTGACCTGGGAGTTAAACCTGGCCGCCGGCGCTAATGAAAAGCTGGAATTCCGCTATTCGGTGAAACATCCGAAAAATCTGGCGGTTTACCTGGAATAGAATTACGAGTTACGAATTACGAATTACGAATTACGAATTACGAATTACGAATTACGAATTACGAATTACGAATTACGAATTACGAATTACGAATGAAATTTTCATTTTTCATTCGTAATTCGTAATTCATCATTCGTAATTTTCTTAAAAACAATATTTTCTGATTCTAATTCATTTTTTTGCAAATAATCATCAATATTACCCGCTGGAATTAAGCCTCCGTTTTTTTCTATTAAATACGCATTATAGCCGGCATTTTTCATTATTGCAGCAGCCTGGCGATGTGCTGCATTTTTTCGATCCGGATGAAGGTATTCTATTACAATAAACAGCTCATGGTTTGTTTCCAACAGTTTTTTTATTCCCAATACAACCTTCAACTCCGCGCCTTCTACATCAATTTTAATTATTTTGGGGTGGATATTATTTTCAACAATAAAATCATCTAATCTTATTGATTGTACTTGTATTTCCTGCGGCTTGTATTTTACAAGCCATTTCTCACCTTCAAATTGCGATATATCCACTGAATTATATTCGGAATACAATACAGGAAATTCATAAAAATTAAGCATCTCTTTTTTATCAGAAACGGCATTATTCATACACGTTATATTAGCTTCGTTTTGGGTGTTTTTATTTAATAATAAAAAAGTACTTTTCGACGCTTCAAAAGAAAAAACGCGTCCATTGCTACCTGCCAGAAAAGCGGCAAGCAAGGAAAAATAACCAAAATGGGCTCCGACATCGATAAAGGTATCGCCCGTTTTCAAATGCTTAATTAAAAATTTAGCCAGGCGAATTTCAGAGTCGTGTGATTTTCCTCCCGTGAGATAAATATCGGTACCGGCGGGAAGTACCACATACATTTTGCTATTAAAAAAAGTACGCGTTTTTCGGATAATCCCTTTTTTGGTAAAGGGGTAAATTATTTTTTTAAAACCAATACTAAAAACATATCTAAACGGGCGAGCAAGTAGCCTGCGCAATTTTGAGGCAACTGCCAGTTGTTCCACCTGATGAAGTTGGTCGAGTATATTTTGCATCATACGGCCTCCCACTCGGCAAAAGAAGTTGCCGTTTCGTACAGGCGGATCTTCTGAAAAGTCACACCGGCAGGCAAAGCCCCGCTTAATTTGTCGACTATATACAGAATCAGGTTTTCGCTGGTAGGCTGAAAGGGCAGTAAGACCACCTTTTCGGAGTATTGCCGGAGCGTTTCGAGCAGATCGGCGGGCGCGTGTTGCGGCAGCAGCAAAGCGTGGTCAAATTGGGAAACCACTTCCCTGTTCACGATGGCCTTGAGGTCCTTAAAATCGATGACCATACCGTCTTTGGGGTGGCCGGGTTGCTGTAAGGGCATTCCCTGCACCGTCACCTCCAGCCGGAAGGAATGGCCGTGAATATTTTTGCACGAGCCGTCGTATCCCGGCAGCGCGTGCGCCATTTCAAAATCGAAAATTTTAGTGAGCCGGATCATAATGTGGCAAATTTAAGCATTTATGCAACAATCCGCTCATCGCCGATCGTATCAAATGGATATAAAAAAATAACATTGGGCGCCGCTATTTTAATATTGGATTAATATCCGCACATGAACTTTGGTATCGGATAAAAAAACGTTTTATATGACGATATCGGCCCAAATGCATGCCAACCTGTTAATTCCGACTTCTCCGGTTTTTATCGAACCGGCCTGCCATGAAGATTACCAGGCTATTTCCGCCATTTACAACGAATACATCCTACAAGGCGATACCACAATGGAAGAAGATTTGTTTGATGCAGACAGGATTCAGCGTTGGGTAAGCGGATTTCACGACAGGGAAAAGTTATTTGTTTTAAAAAACAACGAGCATTTTGTCATTGGCTGGGGCGTCATTAAACGATTCAGCGACCGGGCCGGCTACCGTACTACCTGCGAAACATCGGTTTATCTCACAAAAAGGGAATGCGGGAAAGGGTACGGCACAATTATCAAAAAACACATTTTTGAGGAATGTCAAAAAATGGGATACCACCACCTCGTTGCCAGAGTATTGGCCTCCAATAAGGCCAGCATTGCCTATAATATCCGATTAGGTTATGAAATTGCGGGTATTCAAAAAGAAGTAGGCATAAAAAACGGCCAATGGGAGGATGTGGTGCTGATGCAGTATATTTTTAAATAAAGGCGCCTCACGAGTAACTCATGAGGCGCCTGTCGCAGCTGCTAAGCTAAGAAGAGCTGCTTTGGGTAACTTCCTAATAATTCAATACTACTCGTTTCGTCACGTCGGGCATACCTTCCGATTTCACCCGGATGAGATAGATACCGTTATCAAATGTCGACAAATCGAGACGTTCCTGGGTTGCTTGCAAGGCTTCAACTTCAGTGAATTTCAACAGGCGTCCTTCCATGCTATATACTTCGATGCGTATAGCTCTGTTCAGGTACTGCGCCAAATCCAGATTCAACTCGCCAGTCGTGGGGTTGGGCGACAAGCTGAAATCAAGATTTCCGATTTCACCGGGCGCGGTATCGCTAAATACATCCGGTATAGCCAATCCCAAGGCTCCACCTTCCACTTTTACATTGGCGAATGTAGCCGTTGCAGCGCTGATTGGCAGATAATTGGTAATAACCAACCCAACTTCAATACACTGGTTCATGGCAACCGTTGCGGCCATTACCGGATACCAGGTCAGGCCGTTAGGCGATACATAGCCGACAAACTGGTTGCCGGTGCGCGTGAGCTTCAGCCAATAGCGTTGATTGCTCGGGAATTGCTGCGGGTAACTCGTTCCGTCAGTAGTGTAGCGTACTTCCCGGCGGCTGAGATTACTCCTGTTCGTCATGAGTTGAACTTTTTTAGCGCCGGCCATCGTGGTTTCCCTCATCATGACGCCTGCCCAGGCTGAAGTGTTGCCGGTAATATTGGTCACTTGCGCTGTAATAGAGCCATTGCCGCACACTTCCGTCCAGGCAAAGATAAGTTCGTCTGCATTGAAAGAATTGTCGTAGTAGCAATTATTGCTGGTAGCATTGAAGATATTTGTGGCGGTTTGATAAACAAACGAACCGCTGCATCCTTCTCCTGTCGATTGTTGTTGCCAACCGCAAGGCAAGCCGGTATCAATCTGATCCGGGTTGTAGTAGGTGGGGCAGTTGTCGCACAGGTCGCCTACTCCATCGCCGTCAACATCCGATTGATTTGCATTGGCGTGGTTGGGGCAATTGTCGCACACATCACCCCGGCCATCTGCGTCAGCATCAGCCTGATTGGCATTGGATACATTGGGGCAGTTGTCGCACACATCTCCTTTGCCGTCACTATCGGCATCTGCCTGGTTGGCATTGGATATGGTGGGACAGTTGTCGCATGCATCCCCTTTGCCATCATTATCGGCATCAGCCTGGTTGGCATTGGCTATGTTGGGACAATTGTCGCACACATCGCCGCGGCCGTCGTTATCGGCGTCAGCCTGGTTGGCATTGGCTATGTTGGGACAGTTGTCGCACACATCCCCCTTGCCATCGCTATCGGCATCCGCCTGGTTGGCATTGGAGTTGTTGGGACAATTGTCGCACACATCGCCGCGGCCATCGTTATCGGCGTCAGCCTGGTTGGCATTGGCCCAAGTGGGGCAGTTGTCGCAGGCATCGCCGCGGCCGTCATTATCATAGTCGGCCTGGTTGGCATTTGCTATGTTGGGGCAGTTGTCGCAGGCATCGCCGCGGCCGTCATTGTCATAGTCGGCCTGGTTGGCATTGGAGTTGTTGGGACAATTGTCGCACACATCTCCCTTGCCGTCGTTATCCGCATCTGCCTGGTTGGCATTGGAATTATTAGGGCAGTTGTCGCATACATCCCCTTTGCCGTCATTATCGGCATCTGCCTGGTTGGGGTTAACATTAAACGGGCAGTTGTCGCATAAGTCGCCCTTACCGTCTTGGTCTGAGTCTAATTGGTTTGGATTAGGCGTATAAGGACAGTTATCCACAGGATCATAAATTCCATCACCATCGGAATCCACGCCACAAGTATATCCTTCGATAGCTATATTATCGAAGCGGAATACATTCTCATTGTCATTCTCATCCTCACTATCAAATCCATAAATCCTGAAAGTAATCTGAGTGAGATTAGAAAGATTTACCAGTTGATTGAATGTATACCAGTTTGTAATATCATCAAGAGACCCGTTGGCAAGAAGCGTGCTTGTATAAAAATCATCGGTAGAATAACGAACCTCGTACTTCCTTGGGCCCTCAGGGTCCCTCCTAAAATGCCAGGCAAAATATAACACCCTGAAACAAGAGCCGGTAATTTTAACCTGAATAAATTCATCGTTATCCCTGGTATTGCTTTCGGTCCATTCTTCGGCTTTATACGCGCTACCTCCATTACCGGTGGTGAACCCGACATGATCCACGCCGGGGCCGAAGAAAGCATTTTGGGCAGTGATGCCGCTTGCTACTGTGCTTGCGGAAGTAACGTTACCATTAAAAGTCCATTTAGCAAGTTGTGCGCCTGCATAAATGCTCTGCCATGCTATTATGGCAAAAATGAGGAGCAACTTTATCACTATATGGAAGGTAGTAGATACAGATTCCTTAACCTGTTCCGGTTTAGGTACAGCGGGAACAGTAGGACTCCGTTTTCTCGTTTGCGGAGTTCCACATCGGTTATCCACTGATGTAGAAACAGTTTTGTATGTACACATGACCATAACATTTATGTGATCAATGATAATGAACACGTAAATCACGGTCAAAAGGAACGATCAACTGTTAATAGAGAATGTAGGCTGTAGAAAAAAATTCCGATCCCCGGCAGTGTGTGCTACATTTCGCTCGTAGGAAAAAAGGGAGGAAAATGAGGAATAGAAGAGTATGCACTACCGGTTTTCCAAGTGTTAAATATACGGTAAAATAACGGTAAAGTCAATGCCCGGGCACGATTTGTTGTATATATTTTTTATAAAATAAGCGTTAAAATCCAAACCGCCACGAGCCCGGTCAATCCCATCCATGCACTGGCCGCCGAATACGATCGCAATGCGGTATTCGTATCCAGTTGCCCGAAGCGCGACACCACCCAGAAATACGAGTCGTTGGTATGCGACACCGCCATCGAGCCGGCGCCCATAGCCAGCAGGGCACAAATGCGGCTGTTTTCGGCGTCAAAACCCAGCGATGGCAGCAGCGGCGCCAGTATGCTCGCCGCTGAGATCACCGCCACGGTTGAGCTTCCCTGCGCCGTTTTGAACACTGCCGCCAAGGCAAAGGGTATTAGAAGGCCCAAACCGCTGGCAGCAAATGCAGGTCCAAAAATCTCACCGAGGTTCAGCGCTTTGATCACTTCGCCGAAGGCGCCGCC
>JAEUUQ010000615.1 GCA_016787505.1 Saprospiraceae bacterium
CCATTGCAAAAAAGGAGACCATATCGTGCTTATTACGCTGGACGACGATTATGCCGTTCCGCATAACGAAATATTGGTGGAATGAGCAGGTAGGATTATCTTTACAGGAATGAAATTTATGTATGTAAATAAAAAGGCTGCCTTTGCGCTGCATTTGTTGGGACTGATGGCTATAGCCCTGCCCCTGTTGGCCGGCAGTGGCGAAGGCCCGGACTATCATCGTCAGTCCGAAAAGGTGAACCTGGCCCTGCGAAGAGTGGCACACCTGCTAATGGAAGAAGCAGGCGATACGGTTACCCGAATCCCTCCTGTTGTGCTGACCGGTGATGCCACCTGGCAGGTAAGATTAGAGCACGCATTCAACTATGATCGATTGCCTGTCCTATTGCATCAATCGTTCGAACTGCATCAAATCAACATGGGCTATGACGTAGCTGTGCTGGATTGCCCTAGTGGCGAACTCCAATTGGGTTATAATTATATTGATTTAGTAGAAAAAGGCGCCGTGCCCTGCGGCGGGCGCGATGTGCAGGCCGGGTGTTATGTCATCCAGGTCACACTGATCGAATCTCCGACCGGTGCGAGATCCACCCTATACTGGTGGTTTTTGGTGGGCGGCAGTTTACTTGCGGGGGTGGTCTATTTGCTTATAAAACGCCCCTTTCTGCCTGCTGCAGCAGCCGTTGCCGGCGCCCCTGTTGCCGGCGAATCGCCCCTGATTCCTTTTGGCCATTCGGCCCTGGCAATGCAAGAGCAAACGCTGGTTGCCGGCGAGGTTCGCCATTCGCTTACTTACCGGGAAGCCAAATTGCTGCGCTTGTTTGCCACCCACCCCAACCAACTGCTGGAACGGGATATTATCCTGGAGCAGGTGTGGCAAGACGAAGGCGTTATGGTGGGGCGCAGCCTCGATGTATTTGTATCGCGCCTGCGAAAAATGTTGCGCGACGACCCTACGGTTCGGCTGGTTTCTGTACATGGGGTGGGGTATAGATTGGAAATAATCTGAAACAATTAGCGCAGCCATCTGTTACACCCCAAATAACATGATTACACATGAAAACTTACTTCACAGCGCTTATGCTTATCTCATTTTTTAGTTCTTGCTTTAATCAAAATACCTCGCTTCAAATGCCGGAAAATACCGCACCAACCGCTTCGTTTTACGATTTTAAAATGCCCGCCCTCGAAGGCAATGAGATTGTTGACTTTCAACAATTCAAAGGCAAAAAAGTCGTATTGCTGAATGTAGCCTCCAAATGCGGCTATACGCCCCAATACGCCGATTGGGAAGCTTTTTATAAAAATAATAAAGATAAAGTTGTCGTGCTGGGATTTCCCGCCAATAATTTCATGCGCCAGGAGCCCGGCTCCGACGAGGAGATCGCCGCTTTTTGCGAGCGCAATTATGGGGTGACTTTCCCTATGTTCAAAAAAATCGAGGTAAAAGGCAAAGACCAGCATCCGCTGTATAAGTGGCTATCGGATAAAAGTCTGAACGGCTGGAATGATAAAGAACCGAGCTGGAATTTCTGCAAGTACTTAGTCGACGAAGAAGGCAAACTCACGCACTTCTTCCCCTCCGGCGTCAAACCCGATGATGCCGCGTTTAAACAAGCCATCGGACTTTGATGATTTGCTAATTTGCTAATTTGCTAATACTTTATTTATTATCAGCATCCCGACATCCTTCCAGTCGGTACGGGACTCCCCCGATTTTCAATCGGGACTCACTTCGTTCGCCTTCGGTCGCATCAGCACATTAGCACATTAGCAAATTTCCGCCAGCATTCCTTCCTTCAAGGCAAACGAAGAAACTGTTAGTTGGTGAATGTCTGCCATGCGTAGTACGAAGTCTATGAGTATCATGGCCACTACGATCATGTCTGCCCGGTCTTCGGGTATACCTTCAATATGGTGGCGCTCCTCTACGCTGGCATTCAGCAATTGATAATAAAGTGGAAAAAAACCTGCTAATGGGATAACGGCACTATTGGGCGTGGGTTTGGCGGTTGCCAGCAGGGTTTCGAGCACATCGAAAGTACCTGCCGCGCCGATAAGGTGCTGCACGGGATGCCGGCTCAACGCCTGATGCAGGGGGGCTAATTGCTGGTCGAGAAAGTGCTGCACAGCTGCTACTTCAGATGCCAATATGGGTTCGTGATTGTGGTAATGGTGGTAAAGCACGGCTACGCCTACGGGAAAGCTTTGAGCCCACAACAATTGTCCTTTTTCACTAATAATGAATTCCACACTGCCGCCTCCTATATCCATAATCAGTATAGGTTCGGAGGTAGGGGGGATGGCCTGTAACACGCCGAGGTGTATCAGCCTGGCTTCTTCGATGCCGGTAATGAGTTGCACTTCGATGCCCGTCATTTCTTTCACCTGCCTGATAAAATCGGGGCCGTTGGCAGCAGTGCGCAAGGCCGCCGTGCCTGAAGCGCGGATTTTCCTTACCCCATATTCTTCCAGTTTTTCGTGCATAAAACGCACCGCAGCCAATGCCCGGCCAAAGGCAGCCGGACTTATCTCGTCGATGCCGTCTTCGGCAAGCCTCACGAACTCGCGATAGCGATAGAGGTGGCGATACCCTCCCTGCCCATCAGGCTCGGCAATCAGGATGTGGAACGTATTGGTGCCCAGATCGATGACCGCCATGCGGTTTGTGGTGTGTTCTTGCTGCATATAGGTCTTTTTTGCCACCCTGTCACCCTGTCACCTTGTCACCTTGTCACCTCAATATCACAAATTAAGCCAATACGTAATCTTCACCACCAGCGATTTATTTTTTGGTGCAAACGAACTGACATAATACCTGGGAATGCTTTCGGCGAAATAATTGTCGGTATACACGATAAACAAATCGGAAACAGGCCGGAAGCGCCATTGAAAACGGGAATTGATATTCACATTATTAGTTTGGGTGTTGTATTGTAAAAAA
>JAEUUQ010000217.1 GCA_016787505.1 Saprospiraceae bacterium
GAGGACGTAGCGCGAAACGTGGCCAAACAAGTGACACTCAGGAATGAAAACCTGGCGCCCACGCAAGTGGTGAATGTGTCGCATTAATTCATTTTATACAAAGAACAATTATGCCTTTCCCGGATAAACAAGAATTGCTGGCCAAAATAAACGACGCACTCAACGATGTGCGACCCCACCTGGCTGTTGACGGCGGCAATGTGGAACTGGTGGATATAACGGAAGACTGGATTGTTCAAATTAAATGGCTGGGCGCCTGCCAAAACTGCTCTATGTCTATTATGACGCTTCGCGCAGGTGTGGAGCAGGCTATCAAAGGCCGTATTCCTGAGGTGAACGGCGTGGTAGCCGTTTAATTTATATTGAAGTGACCAGACAAGCCCTAACCGAACTTATTTTTGAAAGGCGCTCTTACCTTTGCGTAGGCCTCGATGCAGAATTAGCCAAATTACCGCCCCATTTGCTGCAATATGAAGATCCCGTATTAGAATTTAACAAACAAATTATTGATGCTACCCGCGATTTGTGCGTAGCCTATAAACCCAACCTGGCATTTTACGAAGCTTTGGGCGCCCAAGGCTGGCAAACCCTGGAGAAAACGCGGACGTATATCGGACAAACTCATTTCGCTATTGCCGATGCTAAACGCGGCGATATCGGAAATACCTCTGGTTTGTATGCCAAAGCTTTTTTTGAAACCCTGGATTTTGATGCTGTAACCGTCGCACCGTATATGGGAAGCGACTCGGTGCTCCCATTTTTGACTTACCCAGGAAAATGGGTCATTTTATTAGCGCTCACTTCCAACAAAGGTAGCGGCGATTTTCAGTTTACTCCGCAGGAAGACGACCAACCCTTGTTTGTCAAAGTGATCGAAAAAGCATGCAGTTGGGCATCGCCAGAGCAACTCATGTTTGTCGTCGGGGCCACTCATCCCGATGCTTTTGCCGCTGTGCGCCGGGCTGCGCCCTCGAATTTTTTGCTCGTACCCGGCGTGGGCGCCCAGGGAGGCGACCTGGAAAGCCTTAGCCGGTCAGGGCTCAATGCCGATTGCGGTATGCTGGTGAATGCCTCGCGCAGTATTTTATATGCGGGCAATGGCGAAGACTTTGCAGAAAAGGCCAGGCAAGAAGCCTTGGCTATTCAGCAACAGATGGATAAGCTGTTAGACTTATGTCAATTCAGCAACTCATAAATGCCCGCGATACCTTGACCTCCACCCACACAAGCCGTTACCATCCCGTATTTTTTGCCCCGGCGACGCAATTCGTTGAACAGTTGCGTAGATAATTTGGCGCCAGTACAACCCAGTGGATGGCCCAGTGCGATGGCGCCGCCGTTTACATTTACTATGTCGGGATTCAAGCCGCCTTCCTGGATTACTGCCAGGGCCTGGGCGGCAAAAGCCTCGTTGAGCTCGATCAGATCGATATCGGAAAGTTTAAGATTGGCTTGCTGTAATGCCTTGGGCATGGCCGCACAGGGGCCGATACCCATGTAAAGCGGCTCCACTCCGGCTACGGCACAAGCGGCAAGGCGCGCAATGGGCGTAAGGCCCAGTTGTTTGACCATCTGCTCGCTCATTACAAGCACAAAAGCAGCACCGTCGGAGGTTTGTGAAGAATTACCGGCTGTGACAATGCCTCCATTGGCAAAAGCCGGTTTCAGCTTACTGAGAGCGTCTACGGTCGTATCGCGGCGCACACCTTCGTCGGTATCTATGACCTGCTCAGTGCGTACACGTTTATTATCTTTTACAAATACTTCTTCCACCGTTACGGGCACGATCTCTGATTTGAATTTTCCCTCATCAATAGCTTGTCCGGCTTTAAGGTGGGAGTTCATAGAAAAGATGTCGCAGGCTTCGCGTGTGATGCCCCATTTTTTGGCTACCGCTTCGGCTGTAATTCCCATGCTGATCAGATAATCAGGGGTATCTTTGGCAACCTTGTAGCTGGGCGCCAGTTTATAGCCCGTCATGGGTATCATGCTCATGCTTTCGGCGCCGCCAGCCAGGTAAATGTGGCCCATGCCGGCCCGGATTTTTGCTACGGCGATCGATATTGTTTCCAGGCCGGATGCACAGTAGCGGTTTACGGTCATTCCGGGCACTTCTTTGCCCAAGGCGCGTACCGATATTTGGCGGCCTATCTGGAATCCTTGTTCTGCTTCCGGATTGGCGCAGCCAACGATCACGTCGTCAACCAGTTTG
>JAEUUQ010000626.1 GCA_016787505.1 Saprospiraceae bacterium
CCGCAATTAGCCGTATTAGCCACCAGCGAGACGCCCTGGCCCATATTCGACAAGGAAAACTCCCCCTTTCGCCCCCGAGGCTACGAACTCGACGACAACGGGCGGCCTGTTTACCAATACGAAGCCTATGGATTTAGCGCAAGCGATAAAATAATACCCACTTCCGACGGCAGGCTACTCGAGCGGACGATCTCCTGCAAGGGCTCTGGACAGGGTAACTTATACCTTCGCGTAGTCAGCGGCAAAGAGATCAAAGCTGTCAGCGCCACTTTATACCTCGTCGACGGCGCGTATTTTATAGAAACAGCAGCCGCCAAACCCCTGCTGCGCAATAGCGGCGGACAGCAGGAACTACTGCTGCCCCTCGGCGCAGGCAATTCCATCACCTATCAGCTCATTTGGTAACCGAACAACACCAACCGCATGTCCAGATATTTGTTATACATACTGCCGGTGCTATTGTGGAGCATTCTGCCGGCGCAAAGCCAGACCGGTGACAAACTCCTGCCCACCGAAAATGATTATTACAAAATCGTCACACTGCCTTTACCCGAAGGGCTCGTGCTGGAAGTGGGCGGACTGGCTACCCTGCCCAACGGCAACATAGCCGCCTCCACACGCCGCGGCGAAGTGTGGGTCATCGAAAACCCATATATGCTCAACGGGCAATACCCCCATTACCGGCGATTTGCCTCGGGCCTGCACGAAATACTTGGGCTGGCCTACAAAGACGGCGCCCTCTACCTCGCCCAGCGCGGTGAATTGACCAGGTTGGTCGACAAAGACGGCGACGGCAAGGCTGATTTATACGAAACCGTCTACGCCTGGCCGCTATCGGGCCACTATCACGAATATTCTTTTGGTCCCATCGTCGCCCCTGACGGCAGCATGTACGTCACCTGCAACGTTGCCTTCGGCGACCAGGAATGGTGGCGCGGAGAAAGCCGCGTACCCTGGCGGGGTTGGACCCTGCGCATAACACCCGACGGCGAGATGGAACCCTTTGCCACCGGCATGCGCTCGCCCTGCGGCATAGGCCTGGTAGACGGCGAGTTATTTTACGGCGACAACCAGGGCGACTGGATGGGCTCGGGCGGATTGGTGCACGTCCAAAAGGGCGACTTCACCGGCCACCCTGCGGGCTTGCGCTGGGCCGACCGCCCTGAATCGCCCGTTAAAGTCCGCCTCGACGAAATCTACAAGCGAGCCGACCCGCGCTTCACCCCGCCGGGCAAAGACCCCATCAAACCCGAAAACATCGAAAACGAAACGCCGAAACTGTTGTCGGATATAGCTAAAGAAGTGCCCGGCGTCAAATTGCCTGCTGTGTGGCTGCCCCACGGCATCCTGGGCATCTCCACTTCCGAGATCGTCACCGACCGCAGTGGCGGCGCCTTCGGGCCGTTTGAAGGCCAGCTATTCATCGGCGACCAGGGCCAGAGCAAAATCGTAAGGGTATTTTTAGAAAAAATCAACGGAGTATATCAGGGCGCCGCCTTCCAGTTCCGCGAGGGTTTCCAGTCGGGCGTACTCCGCATGAGTTGGGGCCACGACGGCAGCCTTTTCGTAGGGCAGACCAACCGCGGCTGGGGTTCCACCGGCAAAGACCCCTACGGGCTTGAAAGGCTGGCATGGACTGGCAAAACGCCGTTTGAAATGAAAGAAATCCGCGCCAAAGTAGACGGCTTCGAAATCGTCTTCACCCAGCCCGTCGACAAAGCCACAGCGGCCAATCCGGCTTCGTATGCCATTACCGGATTCTCGTACAAATACCACCCTGTGTATGGCAGTCCGGTAGTCAACCAGCAAAACTGCCCGATCAAAGGCATCGTTGTCGCTGACGACGGCCTCAGTGCGCGGCTCGTCGTAGACAAACTGCGTCTGACCTACATCCACGAAATCAAAGCAGAAGGCGTGCACTCTTATTCGGGTAGTTTGCCATTGCTGCACAACACCGGCTACTATACCCTGCACGCAATCCCGGATGGGGAGAAGCTGAGCCTGCCTGCTGCCGGGCATGCGGGGCACTCTGCTACCGGTCAGACCGCTAACCGGGGGCGGAGCGGGGTAAGCGGTCAGACCGGTACTACGCAGACCGGGGTAAGCGGTCAGACCGGTACTACGCAGACCGGGGCAAGCGGTCAGACCGGTACTACGCAGACCGGGGCAAGCGGTCAGACCGGTAAGCCAGCCGCAGGCAAGCGCATCACCAAAATGCCTGCCGATTGGGGCAAAGCCGACAAAAGCATCACCCTGAGCACCTTGCCGGGATTAAAATACGACCAAGGCATGCTCACCGTGAAGGCCGGCAGCAAAGTCAAACTCACCTTCACCAACAACGACGACATGCCGCACAACGTAGTCTTCGTTAACCCCGGCGCAGCCGATGAAATCGGCAAAGCTGCAATGGCATTGGGCCTCAAGGGACCTGAAATGCAATACGTGCCTAATTCACCCAAAGTGCTGCACCACACCAAACTTATACAGCCCGGTGCGGCGGAGACGATCTATTTCAAAGCGCCGAGTCAGCCGGGCGATTATATGTATGTGTGTACTTTTCCGGGGCATTATCAGGTTATGCGGGGGATTTTACGGGTGCAGTGATGCAGGATCATCACAGCCTATACGCATACACACTATCGCCATTAGCCACCACAAGAATGCGCTGTTGGTTGCCGAAGAGGTCGACCACTGAAAAAGGCGTGGCGCCACCCAAGGGGAAACCCGGGTAGGGGCTCCCATCAGCGTGCAGGAGGTGG
>JAEUUQ010000226.1 GCA_016787505.1 Saprospiraceae bacterium
AAAGGACGCAATTTTATGAGTGGTTATCTCGGCCCAATAGCGAGCTTTGCGACACCTTTGCGAACCTTGCGTTTTAAAAACGCCGAAGTTTTGAAAATAGCGCCCCTTGCATTAAAAAAAGTGTTTTGAACAATCGCCCCCCCTCCAGGGTTTTCATTCCCTATGGAAACCAGACTCAGGCTAGCTATTCAAAAATCCGGCCGGCTGCAGGAAGACTCTCTGCTGCTGCTCCGCGAATGCGGCATTAGTATCGACAACGGGCGCGACCAGCTCAAAGCCGGCGCCCGCAACTTCCCGCTCGACGTGCTCTTTTTGCGCAACTCGGATATACCCCAATACGTGGAAGACAGCGTGGCCGACATCGGCATCATCGGCGAAAATACAATGATAGAAAAACAACGCCCTATCGAAAAGGTGCTGGCACTGGGATTTTCCCGCTGCCGACTGTCGATAGCCGTGCCGCGCGCTACGCCTTATGCCGGTATTCACTCCCTGCAAGGCAAGAAAATTGCCACTTCGTACCCCAATACGCTCCGGCAATTTCTTGCCCAACACCACCTCGAAGCCGACATCCACGAGATATCCGGCTCGGTGGAGATCGCCCCCAATATCGGCCTGGCCGACGCGGTATGCGACCTGGTGAGCTCGGGCAGTACGCTATTTCAAAACAACCTCGAAGAAAAGGAAGTGCTGCTTCGCTCGGAAGCCGTGCTGGTGGCTTCTCCGCAATTGAGCGGACCGGCGCGCGAGATACTCGACAAGCTGTTGTTCCGCATCCGCTCCGTACTCGCTGCCCGCCAATACCGCTATCTGCTGATGAATGCCCCCAATGACCGCATCGATGATATCATCCGCATTTTACCCGGTATGAAAAGCCCTACGGTGATGCCCCTTGCAGCCGAAGGTTGGAGTTCTATACATACGGTCATCGCCGAGGAGTCTTTCTGGGATATCATCGACCAACTCAAAGCCGTCGGCGCCCAGGGCATCCTGGTGGTGCCTATTGAAAAAATGATTATCTGATTTACTATGCGATTTGTAAAATACCCACCCAAAGCCGATTGGCAAGAGCTACTTAAGCGCCCAACCCTGGATACGGACAGTCTGGAAACAGCCGTCAGCGCCATTTTACAAGCCGTTCGACAGCAAGGCGACGCCGCACTAAAACGCTACACCCTCGAGTTCGATAAGGTAGCTCTTGACGACTTGTTGCTGCCCCCCGATGCCCTGGCACAAGCCGGGTCGCTGCTCGCCCCGGCGTTGAAGTCGGCCATACAGACCGCCTACGCCAATATCCGCCTGTTTCACGAAAGACAGCAATCAGCGGAATCACCCATAGAGACGATGCCCGGCGTGATTTGCTGGCGCAAAAGCGTGCCCATCGAGAAAGTGGGCTTGTATATCCCCGGCGGCACGGCGCCGCTATTTTCTACCGTGCTGATGCTGGGCATACCCGCCCAACTGGCCGGCTGCCGCGAGATCGTGTTGTGTACGCCGCCACAGCGCGACGGACATATCCACCCGGCTATCCTGTATGCCGCCCAACTGGTGGGCGTTACCCGCGTAGTGAAAGCAGGCGGCGCGCAGGCCATCGGCGCGCTGGCGTATGGCGCCGAAAGCGTGCCCGCAGTGTACAAAATTTTCGGTCCCGGCAACCAATACGTTACCGCCGCCAAGCAAATCGTGAGCCGCGACGGCGTGGCCATCGATATGCCCGCCGGCCCTTCAGAGGTGCTCGTGTGCGCCGACGACAGCGCCAACCCGGCTTTTGTGGCCGCCGACCTGCTCTCGCAAGCCGAACACGGCGCCGATAGCCAGGTGGTGCTCGTGGCTTTTAGCGAAATTACGGTGACGGCCGTCCGACATGCACTCGACAACCAACTGGCCACCCTGCCCCGCCGGGATATCGCCGCCAAGGCCCTCGAAAACAGCCTGGCCGTCGTTGTCGACAGCCGCGAAGAAGCCCTCGACCTCATCAATGCCTACGCCCCCGAGCACCTCATCCTCAGCATGCGCCAACCCGAAACTATGGCCGAAGGCGTAATCAACGCAGGTTCCGTGTTTTTAGGGCATTATACGCCGGAATCGGTGGGCGACTACGCGTCGGGCACCAACCATACGCTGCCTACCAACGGCTATGCACGCGCCTTTAGCGGCGTGTCGATCGATTCTTTTGTTAAAAAAATTACTTTCCAGCAACTCAGTCCCGCCGGCTTACGCCTCCTCGGCCCCACAGTAGAGATTTTGGCCGAAGCCGAAGAACTGGCCGCCCACGGCCGTGCCGTAGCGATCAGGTTGGCGGAACTCGAAAAATTGCGATAAATGGATCTGCAACAACTCGTACGACCCAATATTCTGGCGCTCAAACCCTACTCCTCGGCGCGCAGCGAATTCACCGGCGATGCCGAAGTATTCCTCGACGCCAACGAAAACCCCTTCGATTCCGGACTCAACCGTTATCCCGACCCGCTGCAGTGGGAAGTGAAAAAGAAGCTGGGAATACTCAAAGGAGTAGCCCCCGAAGATATTTTTCTGGGCAATGGTAGCGACGAAGTGATCGACCTGCTTGTCCGCATTTATTGCAACCCCGGCGCCGACCGCATCGTCATCCTGCCGCCCACTTACGGCATGTATCGCGTATGCGCCGACATCTGCGGCGTGGAAGTCGCCGAAATCCCCCTCACGCCGCAATTCCAGCCCGATGTAGCTGCCATACTCGCCGACGTTGACGAGCACAGCAAACTGCTGTTTTTGTGCAGTCCCAATAATCCCACCGGCAACGTATTCGAGCCGGCACGGATCGAAGCCCTGCTACAGGGATTTCCGGGGATCGTCGTGGTCGACGAAGCCTACATCGACTTCGCTGCCGGCCCGGGCTGTCTGGCACTTTTGAAGGACTACGACAACCTCGTTGTGATGCAGACTTTCTCTAAAGCATGGGGATTGGCGGGCATCCGCCTGGGTATGGCCTTTGCCGGCCGGGCTATCATCGACCTCATGAACAAGGTCAAGCCGCCTTATAATGTCAACCAACTGACCCAGGAGGCTGTCTTGCGCGCCCTTGATAACCAGAGCCAGCAACAGCAATGGGTAACCAGCTTGCTCGGCCAGCGCGTTTTGCTCCAGCAATTTCTAAGCGGCCTCGATTTTGTAACCCGGATTTATCCCTCCGACGCTAATTTCCTTTTGGTAAAAGTGAAAGATCCTAAGGCACTTTATTTGTATTTGGTTAATCAAAAAATTATCGTTCGCGACCGCTCAAATGTACTTTTGTGCGAAGGCTGCCTGCGCATTACCGTGGGCACGCCCGAAGAGAACGAACGGCTGGTACAGGCGCTGGTAGCGTATGGAAATGGTTAGACTGAGATAGAGGGGCGACCGGGCGACTTTGCGACCGGCCGATGATACCGACTCCCCTTTAGGGGCCGGGGGTGTGGCTGGACGAGGGGGTGATTTTATAAATTTTTGATGATAATGCAACGAATACTATTTCTGGACAGAGACGGCACCCTGGTATTGGAGCCTCACGATTACCAGGTTGATGCATTTGAGAAAATCGAATTTTACCCCGAGGTTTTCTATTACCTGGGGCGTATAGTGCGCGAAATGGATTTCGAACTAGTCATGGTCACCAACCAGGATGGGCTGGGCACCGACAGCTTGCCCGAAGAAAAATTCCAGCCGGTACACGACTTCATCATGCGCGTTTTTGCCAACGAAGGCATTCACTTCAAAGAAATCGTCATCGACCGCACCTTTGCCCACGAAAACGCGCCTACCCGAAAACCACATACCGGTTTGCTAACACACTATATGGACGGCAGCTACGACCTGGCGGGCTCCTACGTGATCGGCGATCGCCTCACCGACATTGCCCTGGCCCGCAACCTCGGCGCCCGCGGCATCTGGCTCAACAACGACCCCGCCCTGGGCGCCCACGAACTGGCGCCCGGCGACTCCATGCAGGAAGTCATCGCCCTCACTACCACCAGTTGGGCCGACATCTACCGTTTCCTCCGGCAGCCGCCGCGAAAGGCTTCGGTGCGCCGCACCACCCACGAAACCGACATTCAGATCGACCTCAACCTCGACGGCAGTGGCCTGGCCGACAACCACACCGGACTCGGTTTTTTCGACCACATGCTCGACCAACTGGCCCGGCACGGCAACCTCGACCTACGGGTGCAGGTAAAAGGCGACCTCCACATCGACGAACACCACACCATTGAAGATACGGCCTTGGCCCTGGGAGAAGCCTTCAACCGGGCTTTGAGCGACAAACGCGGCATCAACCGTTACGGTTTTTGCCTGCCCATGGACGACTGCCTGGCCCAGGTGGCCCTCGACTTCGGCGGGAGGCCCTGGCTGGTGTGGAATGCCCGGTTCAGCCGCGAAAAAATCGGCGAAATGCCCACCGAAATGTTCATGCATTTCTTCAAATCCTTCAGCGATACGGCCCGTTGCAACCTGAATATCCAGGCCGACGGCGATAACGAACACCATAAAATAGAAGCCATCTTCAAAGCTTTTGCCAAAGCCATCCGGACGGCCCTGCAGCGCGACCCCCACAATGGGGGCCTGCCCTCTACCAAAGGTTTGCTTTGATTTTATAACTTTGTCGCAAAAAGACAGCCGTTGGAACATTTGGCACAACATATCGAAAGCCTGATATTCACCGCAGAATCTCCGATTCCGCTGCAGGATATCAAATTATGCCTGGAAGAAGCCTTTGGCGCGGCCTTCCACGAAGACGAACTGCTGGGCGCCATCGAAAGCCTCAAACAGCGCTATGCCGACGACAATTTCGCCCTGGAAATAGCGGAAATTGCCGGCGGCTACCAATTTCTCACCAAAGGCGCCTACCACGGCACCGTGGGGGTGTATCTGAAACAAACCACCAAAAAGCGCCTTACGAGGTCGGCCCTCGAAACCTTGTCGATTATCGCCTACAAACAGCCCGTATCCAAAACCGAAGTGGAGCGCATCAGGGGCGTCAACAGCGACCATGCCTTGCAGAAACTATTAGAGAAAGAACTTGTTTCCATAGTAGGGCGCAGCGAAGGGCCGGGCAGGCCCTTGCTTTACGGCACCAGCACCAAATTCATGGAGTATTTCGGCCTGCGCAGCATGGAAGAAATGCCCAAACCCAAAGAATTCAAGCTTCCCGACAACGAAATCGGCGAGCAGGCGCCCATAGAAGAAGAAACAGACCTCGCGCCCGAGACTTACGAAAGCGCAGAGGAGTAAGAAAAAAAATCACGGATGAGCGAAGACAAGCCATTGGTAAATCGCGTGGCCAACAGCGCCCTGATCACCATCAACCTCGAAGAGTTTTTTCCGAAAGAAGAAATCGCGTTTTTCGATCTCAAGGACTACCTGTTTATGGGCTTGATCCTCAAAGAAAAAGACTTCCGCGAAGCCCTGGCCGCCCACGACTGGACGCAATACCAAGGCAAAGTGCTGCTGGTGTATTGCACAGCCGACGCCATCATACCCATGTGGGCCTATATGCTGGTGGCCTCCTATGCCACGCCTTTTGCCGCCGATGTTTTCCAGGGAACTGCCGAGGCCTACTACCAGGCGGCCATGAATAAGTCTTTAGCTGCTTTTGACCCTGCCCAATACGAAGAAAAACGCATCGTGATCAAAGGCTGCGGCGACAAACCCGTGCCGCCCTCCGCTTACCTCGAAATCACCCGAAGGCTGCGCCCCCACGCAAAGAGCATAATGTATGGGGAGCCGTGTTCTACCGTTCCCATCTACAAGAAGGGGCAGGGGGAGTGAGCGAAAGAATGTAGTAGGGTGAACGTTTACCGTTCACCAACCGTTTACCCTTCACCAAATCTTTACGCGGAGGTAATTTTTTTTTCATTTTGGTATAAATAGAAAAAAAATACCACCATGAAAAATTACCTGTGTGTCTTCCCTGCATTTTTCCTGTGTATAATGCTGCAAGCGCAATCTGCCACCAAATCAGAAGCTGAACCCTTTTTCAAGGTAGTCGACCAACTTCCCATGTTTCCCGGCTGCGATTCGCTTGAAGATCTAACCGAAAGAAAAAAGTGTTCCGACCGGCTAATGCTGGAGTATATTTATAAAAACCTCAAGTACCCCCTACAAGCCAGGAAGAAAAAGATTCAGGGGACGGTGTTCGTCACGTTTGTAATCGAGCCTGATGGAACGCTTTCGAATGAAGCCATCATGCGCGATATCGGCGGCGGTTGCGGCGATGCGACGCTTGAAGTGATTGACAAAATGCGTAAAGACCAAATACGTTGGCATCCCGGTATACAAAAAGGAGAGCCGGTACGGGTACAGTATAATCTGCCGGTGCGATTTAAATTGAAATAAAGTAACTGTTTAGTAGGGTTTAGTGCATGCGCAGTTTAGCGATAGGGTTTAGTTAACTAAACATACAGCTAAACCCTAACGCTAAACCCAATCGTTAAACCCTACTAAACAGTTACTTTAAAAGAAGTAATCAGGACTGGATTTCAGCGAAAAGATACCACATCTCTGCTGCAATTTGCCGGCAGCGCTCGTCGTAGCGCGCCTGCTCCTCCGGCGTATCGTCGGCTTCTTTGGGGTCATTGTAGGTAAGCGGCACGCGCAACGCCGCACCTGGGATGAATGGACAATTTTGCTCGGCTTCGCCGCAGGTCATGATCGCAGCGAATTGATTCGCCGGATTGGCCGCATCGTCGTATACTTTTGAAAAACAAACCTCTGGCTCCGCATCGGTGGCGTAGCTAATAAAATAATGCGGATTGTCGCTGCCCGGATCCCGGTTTTCTACCCTGAATCCGGCGCGCTCCAGGGCGGCCACAGTACGTGGATTGCAGGCAGTGGCTTCGGTGCCCCCCGAATAGGTCTGAATATCCTTAATACCATACCAATGAGCCGCCGCTGCCGCCCATACTTGCCCCAAATGGCTGCGCCTGGAGTTGTGGGTGCAAATGAAAACCAGATTCACAGGTTGCCCTTCGGCCTGTTGCCGGCGAATGTATGCCACTATTTTGTGCAATATCTCGCACCGGGCAGCCGGTATGTCAGCCTCCAACGGAATGGTGTGTTGTATGTATCGCTGTAATTCGGGAAAGAAGGAAATGCCTGTATTCATCATCGGACTTAATATCATGGTGAGGCACAATATTAAGCCTTTTAGTCCTGAGGAGGCATAGCATGACGCCAAACTTAATGTAGAGTTAACGAGGTAAGGAGGGTTTATGCGTTTATGGGTTTATAGGTTTATTGCCATCCTATAAACCCATAAACCTATAAACCCATAAACCTAAAAAACAACTATTTCGGCAACAACACCGCGTCAATCACATGCACAATACCGTTGGAGGCAGGTACGGTAGCGATGATATTGGCGCCGTTAATCTGCACCTTACCATCTTTGACGGTGATGGTGGCATTGCCCCCGTTAGCCATTCCCAGTTCTTGTCCGTCCTCAAAGAAATCAGCCCGCAGCATAGAAGTGGTGACGTGGTATTGCAGGATATTCTGCAGGTCGGCTTTTTTCTCGGGCTTGAGCAAGCCTTCCACGGTGCCGGCGGGAAGCTTGGCAAAAGCGTCGTTGGTGGGGGCAAATACGGTGAAGGGGCCAACGTTCGACAAATCGTCGAGCAACTCGGCGGCGGTCACGGCTGCTACCAGCGTAGTGTGGTCGGGCGAACCTGCGGCTACTTTTACCACATCTTTCATCGAAGCGTCGTCTTTGACCCCTGCCTGCCCGGCAACAGCGGTT
>JAEUUQ010000238.1 GCA_016787505.1 Saprospiraceae bacterium
GTGGCTGAAGCAGTACAATTTCTCTACTGCCGGCGAGCTGGTGATTTTATTTAATGCCGCGCTTTTGTTATTTATGGCTGAAAAATACGAGTTGTGCAAACAATGGGCCGAGCGTATCATCAGCCGCCCCCGCACCACCCAACGCCAGGATATCCAGATGGGCATACGCCTCATTCACCTGATAGCGACATACCAGTGCGGCGACGTGGAAGAGGTAGAAGCCTGCCTGCGCAGTACGCAGCGGTATTACCACCGCGTGTTGACCGAAAAAGACGACTTTTTCTCCGACGTGGTACACTGGCTCAGGCGCTTTTACGGCGCTCCGCCCCGCGAATTGGTAGCCCTCTACCGCGAGATGCGTCAGACACTGCTCGATCTGAAAGCAAACAAGCAGGAAGTGCCCCTCGGATTGGATGAATTACTGTTGATTTGGCTGGATAGCCGGATTAGTAGGCAGAGTATTGCCGCGTTGATTAGGTCAAAGGCAGAATAGTTGTTGTAGGTTGTAGGTTGTAGGTTGTAGGGAAACTTACAACCTACAACTTACAACAGCATTACTTCTCCACAGAAACAACCTCAATAGAATTGCCGATGCGGCGGATATTGACCACGTTGTCTTTGAGATTAAACAGATAAGCTTTTAACTTTTCGAGTTCGACATAGCCGTCCTCGGGGCCTTTGGCCATGCTACTATCGACATCTGTGGCTCCGATGAGGCTGCTGTCAATATCGGTAGCGCCGATAATGGCCAGCGACCGGCTCCGGCGATTGTAGAAGATCGTCCACTGGGCGCCCGTGGTAGTAAGTTTCAGTACCTTACCGCGTTTTTCGGTAGAAGAACTATCGGAATCGATAGTACTGACGGCGGTAATTTGGCCTTTTAACACGCCAATATAAACGCCTTTATCGCTATCGAGCGGAAAAGAAAAAGCTCTGCCCTCGTCGATGAGGAAAAGGGTGCGCATATCGGTAGAAAAAGCAACCGTATTGACCATGGTGGCTGAATTTTTTGTAACAGGTTTAGTTTGTTCAACCGTTCCGGGAATAGACTTATTGGCCACTTCGAGAAGGTTTTAATGAGCAATTGGTAGTAGACCCGCTCAAAGTTAAGAAAAAGCGTATCAATAGCCCAATATTTTGAGCATGTCGTCGGCGGATTGTTCCTGCTGATAGAGCTCGTCGACTATATTTCCCTGGGCGTCTTTGTATATCAGTACGTGTTTGGGCGAGGGGATGAGGCAATGTTTGATACCCCCGTATCCGCTGAGCGCATCCTGGTAGGCGCCGGTATGGAAAAAACCCAGATACAGCGGCTCTTCCTCGTTGGGATCAATAGACGGCAGGTACACCTGGCTTTCGTGTACTTCTGAGTTATAATAGTCGGAATTATCGCAGCTTAGTCCGCCGATATTCACCCTGCGGTAATCTTTATTCCATTTATTGACGGGCAGCAAGATAAAGCGCTCGCCGATGCCCCAGGCGTCGGGCAGACAGGTCATCAGCGAGTTATCGACCATATACCACACTTCAGCGTCGTTTTGCTGCTTTTGGGCCAACACGGAAAAGATCGTAGCGCCGCTTTCGCCCACCGTATATTTGCCGAATTCGGTAAAAATATCGGGTTCGCGCACGCCTTCCTCTTCGCATTCGGAAAGGATCAGGTTCACGATCTCCTTGATCATGTATTTGTAGTCGAATTCAAAACCCAGGGAATTGCGGATCGGCATACCGCCGCCGATATTGATGGCCGACAGTTCGGGACTGTTGCGCTTCACCTCGCAGTATAGCTTAATCACCTTTTTGAGTTCGCCCCAGTAATAGAGTGAATCGCGGATGCCCGTATCCACAAAAAAGTGGAGCATCCGGAGTGAAAACTTGGGGTTGGGCGCCACCTTTTCCTGATAAAATTTGAGCACATCGGCGTTGCGAATGCCCAGGCGGGAGGTATAAAACTCAAAATTGGGTTCTTCTTCGGTAGCTACGCGTATGCCCAGGCTGCAGGTATCCCTCACGTGTTTCTCGTAGTACTCGATCTCGGCCATATTGTCGAGCACCGGGATGACGTTGGTAAATCCGTCATTGATCAGCGCCACAATTTTTTCGAGGTAGTTGTCGGGTTTGAAGCCGTTGCAGATAATAATGATATCCTTTTCTATCTTTCCCTTTTTGTGGAGGCGCCTAATGAGATCGATATCGAAGGCCGAGGAAGTCTCCAGTTGCACATCGTGGCGCACCACTTCATTGAGCACATAGCTGAAATGGCAGCTTTTGGTACAATAGCAGTAATAATACTCTCCGTTGTACCCCAGCGATTTCATCGCCCGGTTAAAGAGATTTCTGGCTCTTTTTATCTGAGAGCCGATCTTTGGCAGGTAGGTAATTTTCATCGGCGTGCCGTATTTCCTGATGAGATGGATCAGCGGTACACCGTTGAAAACCAAATACTCATGATCAATATCAAACCCTTCCTGAGGAAAATAAAAGGTCTGATCAATCAGGTCGAAGTATTTGTTGGTCACTTCCGAGTGAGTTAATGGTTAAAAAAAAGCATGAACCCAGAGCGACGTTTGCCACGAAGGCTTTGTCAAAACGTTGGCAAAAGTATTCAAAAAAATATGTTTTTTCGCATTGTTTTAAAATATCGATGTAGATAGTTTCCTGAATTTACAGGAATGTGTTTATTTGAACCGATAACCGATAACTGACAACGGACTAGTAAATGGATCAACTCGACGTACTCAACCAGGTGGCAGAATTTCACCGCACGTTTAAACATCCTATTTTAGCCGAGCCGGCTATTCCTTCCGAAGAACGGTGCCGGCTCCGGGTGGCCCTGCTCGCCGAAGAACTCGACGAATTGCGCGAAGCGATTGCCGAAGGCGATATCGTGAGTGTGGCCGATGCGCTCTGCGATATCCAGTACGTGCTATCGGGCGCGGTACTCGAATTCGGATTGGGCGCCAAGTTCAGAGCTCTCTTCGACGAGGTG